>JBLMVT010000158.1:0-3866 GCA_050256835.1 Betaproteobacteria bacterium
GTCGACGGCGCGCCTGGCGCGCCCGGCGGGGCGGGGGTCGTGGCGCAGGCGGCGAGCAGCGCGAGGAGCGAGGCCGCGGCCCAGCCGCGCCGGCTTTGCGAGTTCATGGCCGATTATCGCCAGGGCGCATGCGTGACGCGCGCAGGGTCATGGCCGGGGCTGGCTAGAATCGCAGCTTGCCCCGAGGAGCGTTGCGACGGGCGCCGTGGATCGGCGCACCGCCAGGCTCGGGGCGGCCGCAGGCGCCGAGCCGCGGCAGGCAACGGCGCTCGGCACACGAACGACCCCGATGCCGACCGAGACCGCCGCCGAATCGAACCCCTGCGCCAGTGCGCTGCCGGCGGCCGTCGCACCGCTGCGCCTGTCGGGCCTGGAGCCGGTGACGATTGGCGAGGGTCACCTGTTCGTCAACATCGGCGAGCGCACCAACGTCACCGGCTCGAAGGCATTCGCCCGCATGATCCTTGCCGGCCAGTTCGAGCAGGCGCTGGCAGTGGCGCGCCAGCAGGTCGAGAACGGCGCGCAGATCATCGATGTCAACATGGACGAGGCCATGCTCGACAGCAAGGCCGCGATGGTGCGCTTTCTCAACCTGATCGCCTGCGAGCCCGAGATCGCGCGCGTGCCGATCATGATCGACTCCTCGAAGTGGGAGGTGATCGAGGCCGGCCTGAAGTGCGTGCAGGGCAAGGGCATCGTCAACTCGATCTCGCTCAAGGAAGGCGAGGCCGAGTTCCGTCGCCAGGCGACGCTGGTGCGCCGCTACGGCGCGGCGGCGGTGGTGATGGCCTTCGACGAGCACGGCCAGGCCGACGGCTACCAGCGCCGTATCGACATCTGCGCGCGGGCGTACCGCATCCTCGTCGACGAGGTCGGCTTCCCGCCCGAGGACATCATCTTCGACCCCAACATCTTCGCGATCGCCACCGGCATCGAGGAGCACGCCAACTACGCGGTCGACTTCATCGACGCGACGCGCTGGATCAAGGCGAACCTGCCGGGGGCGAAGGTGTCCGGCGGGGTCAGCAACGTGAGCTTCTCGTTTCGCGGCAACGACCCGGTGCGCGAGGCGATCCACACCGTGTTCCTCTACCACGCGATCCGCGCCGGCATGGACATGGGCATCGTCAATGCGGGGATGATCGGCGTCTACGACGAGCTGGACCCCGAGCTGCGCGAGCGCGTCGAGGACGTCGTGCTGAACCGCCGCCCCGACGCCGCCGAGCGGCTAATCGAGATCGCCGAGCGCGCCAAGGGTGCGGCGCGCGACGAGAGCGCGCGGCTCGCGTGGCGCGCCGGCAGCGTCGAGGAGCGCCTCGCCCACGCGCTGGTGCACGGCATCACCGACTTCATCGTCGAGGACACCGAGGCTGCCTGGCAGGCCGTGCAGGCACGGAGCGGGCGGCCGCTGCACGTCATCGAGGGCCCGCTGATGGCCGGCATGAACGTCGTCGGCGACCTATTCGGCGCCGGCAAGATGTTCCTGCCGCAGGTGGTGAAGAGCGCGCGCGTGATGAAGCAGGCCGTGGCGCACCTGCTGCCCTACATCGAGGCCGAGAAGCAGGCCCTGCAGGACGCCGGCGGCCAGGTGCGCGCCAAGGGCAAGGTGGTCGTCGCCACCGTAAAGGGCGACGTGCACGACATCGGCAAGAACATCGTCGGCGTCGTGCTCCAGTGCAACAACTTCGAGGTCGTCAACCTCGGAGTCATGGTGCCGTGCCAGGACATCCTCGCCACCGCCAAGGCCGAGAACGCCGACCTGGTCGGGCTGTCCGGGCTGATCACGCCCAGCCTCGAGGAGATGCAACACGTGGCCGCCGAGATGCAGCGCGATCCGTGGTTCCGCGAGCGCGGCACGCCGCTCCTGATCGGCGGGGCGACGACGAGCCGCGTGCACACGGCGGTGAAGATCGCGCCGCACTACGAGGGGCCGGTGGTCTACGTGCCCGACGCCAGCCGCTCGGTCGGCGTGTGCTCGGACCTGCTGTCCGAGGAGCGCGCCGCCGCGGCGCTGGCCGAGATCGCCGCCGACTACGAGCGCGTGCGCAGGCTGCACGCGGGCAAGAAGGCAACGCCGCTGGTCACGCTGGCCGAGGCGCGCGCCAACCGGACGCCGATCGACTGGAGCTCGTACGTGCCGCCGGCGCCGAAGTTCATCGGCCGGCGCGTGTTCCGCAACCAGGACCTCGCCGAGTTGGCCGCCTACATCGACTGGGGCCCGTTCTTCCAGACCTGGGACCTCGCCGGCAAGTACCCGGCGATCCTCGACGACGCGGTGGTCGGCGAGTCGGCACGGCGCGTGTTCGCCGACGGCCGCGCGTTGCTGCAGCGCGCGATCGACGGGCGCTGGCTGAGCGCGCACGGCGTGGTCGGCCTGTACCCGGCCAACACGGTGAACGACGACGACATCGAGATCTACGCCGACGCGTCGCGCACGCGCGTGCTGATGACCTGGCACGGCCTGCGCGTGCAGTCCGAGCGGCCGGTGGTCGACGGCGTGCGCCGCCCCAACCGCTGCCTGGCCGACTTCATCGCGCCCCGCTCGAGCGGGCTGGCCGACCACATCGGCATGTTCGCGGTCACCGCCGGGCACGGCGTGGACAAGAAGGTGGCGCAGTTCCTCGAGCAGCACGACGACTACTCGGCGATCATGCTCAAGGGGCTGGCCGACCGGCTTGCCGAAGCGTTCGCCGAGCGGCTGCACCAGCGCGTGCGCACCGAGCTGTGGGGCTACGCTGCCGACGAGCGGCTCGACAACCAGGCACTGATCGGCGAGGCGTACCGCGGCATCCGTCCGGCGCCCGGCTACCCGGCGTGCCCCGACCACCACGTCAAGCGCGACCTGTTCACGGTGCTCGGCTGCGACGAGATCGGCATGGGCCTCACCGACAGCCTGGCGATGACGCCGGCGGCCAGCGTCAGCGGCTTCTACTTCGCGCACCCGCAGTCGACGTACTTCAACGTCGGCCGCATCGGCGAGGATCAGGCGCGCGACTGGGCGCGGCGCAGCGGGCTGGACGAGGAGGCCGTCGTGCGGCGGCTGACCTCCACGCTGTGAGAGTGGTGCGTCGGGATGTAATTCGCGGCGCGGGCGCGAACTAATCCCTCGCGCGCCGGCCCGGCTGCTGCGAGCATCGGCGCGCATGCCCAGCGAGCGGCGCGGACGGCGCGGGTGCCCGGGGCAGCGGTCAACGTCCAGTGGGGGCTGGCGCGTTGCCGAGGGCATCATCGATGATCGATGACGAACCGAGGAGTCAGACCATGAGACAGAGAAGCCCGTCCGCGCTCGCCGCGTCCTGCATTGCCGGAGCCGTGCTCGCCGTCGCGGCCGTCGGCGTCAATGCCGCGGGCGCCGGCGAGAAGGCGTCCGCCGAGAGCAAGGCGGCGCTGGCCACACTGTGCGAGGGCTGCGCCATCGTCAAGGACGTGCACACCGAGCAGCGCAAGGGCCAGGGCAGCGGGGTGGGCGCGGTTGGCGGCGCGGTGGTCGGCGGGCTGCTCGGCCACCAGGTCGGCGGTGGCAGCGGCAAGACGCTGATGACCGTCGGCGGCGCGGTGGCCGGCGGCTTCGCCGGCAACGCGATCGAGAAGCAGGCCAAGAAGCACACCGTCTGGGTCACCCGCGTGACGTTGCGCGACGGCAGCGTGAAGAGCTACACGCAGGCCAGCGACCCGCAGCTGCGCGCCGGCGACGTCGTGCACGTCGAGGGCAACACGCTCAAGCGCCGTTAACGGCGCGGCGGTCAGCCGGCGCTGAGCACGCGCCGGTACTGGATCGCCTCGGCGATGTGCGCGACCTGCAGCGGCCCCTCGGGCGCGCCGGCCAGGTCGGCGATCGTGCGCGCGATGCGCAGCACGCGGTGATG
>JBLMVT010000159.1:0-3022 GCA_050256835.1 Betaproteobacteria bacterium
GAATGCCTGCAGGCCGCGCTCGCGCCGGGCGCCGGCCCCGAGGCGCGCGCCGAGTTCGGCCGGACCTGGCAGGACTGGGTGCGCACGCTGCTGGTCGACCATGCCGACGATCCCGAACTGATCGCCGTCATCGACTGACGCCAAGATGGCGCGTCGCGAGATCGCCGCACAGGCCTTCCTCGCGGCGCTGCCGCTGTTCCGCTCGCTCGGTGCCGACGGGCTGGCGCGGCTGGCCGAGGCGACCACGCGGCACCGGCTTGTCCGCGGCCAAACGCTGTTTGCCCGCGGCGACGCGGCCACGGCGATGTACGTCGTCGTCTACGGCGAGATCCATCTCATCTCGCGCACGCCCGTGCGTGGCGAGCGGCTGACCGGCGTCGTCGGCCCCGGCCGCAGCTTCGGCGAGCCGGTAATGTTCCTGGAGCGGCCGGCGCTGGTCGAGGCGCGCGCGGCGAGCGACTCGCTGGTGCTGCGCCTGCCGCGCGAGGCCGTGTTCGCCGAGATCGAGCGCAATCCGCGCTTCGCGCGGCGCATGCTGGCCGGGCTGAGCCAGCGCATCGAGGCGCTGGTGCGCGAGCTGGACCGCCAGTCGCAGGGCGGCGCGCGCTGGCGACTGGCCGACTACCTGCTACGGCGCTGCGCTGGCAGCGACGGACCGCAGGTGGTCACCCTGCCGGCGCCGAAGGCTGCGATCGCCTCGCACCTCAACCTCACGCCCGAGCACTTCTCGCGCGTGCTGCACGAACTGGCCTCCGAGGGGCTGCTGCAGGTGCACGGCCGTCGCATCACGCTGCCGGACCCGGCGCGGCTCGCCGTCGCCGTCGGGCCCGGCTGAGGGCGGCGCGCTTTCAGGGGCGTTCGCCGCGCGTTGCGTCTTCGATCGACCGCAGCGCGCCGCCCGCGGCATCGACGCCGACGCGCCGCGTCGCGCCGCTGTCGGAGGCGAGTTCGAACCGATACTGCTCGGTGGCGTGGTCGAAGCGGCTGCGGACGACGCGCCCGCCGGCCCGGACTTCGGCGATCGTCGTCGCCTGCTCAGGGGTGAGCAGGGCCTGGGCGGCCTGCGCGCCGTGGTGGTCGCGCTCGCCGCGGCCGGCGAGGGCGGCGCTGCCGGCGCCGAGCAGTCCGGCGGCGATCAACAGGGTCGGGACGAGGTTGCGTTGCATGGTGCGCTCCTGGGCTGTACGGCCCGCGGGATGCCGGCCGATGCAGCGACTCTGGAGCGCGACGCTTAGCGCAGTCTGAGCGTGGCGGCTCGGGCGCCCCCGACGTCCCGGGCTCAATCGCCGGTGAGTTCCTTCTCGTGCATCCAGGCGGCGTGGCGCGGCGCCTTCTTCGTGCGCGACCATTCGTCGAGCATGGCCCACTTCACCTCGTCGAGGCGGCGCGACTGTTCGGGCGTCGCGGTGTCCGCGACCAGCTCGACGCGGTGGCCGTTCGGGTCGCGGAAGTAGATCGACTGGAAGATCGTGTGGTCGGTGACGCCGAGCACCTCGATGCCGTCGGCCTCCAGCCGCGCCTTGGCCGTGAGCAGCTCGTCGATGCTGCCGACCTTGAAGGCGATGTGCTGCACCCAGTCGGGCGTGTTCGGGTCGCGGCCCATCGGCGGCGAGTTCGGGATCTCGAAGAAGGCGAGGATGTTGCCGCCGCCGGCGTCCATGAACAGGTGCATGTAAGGATCGGGTGCCTTGGTCGACGGCACCCGGTCCTCGGCGATGGCGAGCACGAACTCCATGCCGAGATGCTTGCGATACCACTCGACGGTCTCGCGGGCGTCGCGGCAGCGGTACGCGACGTGATGGATGCGTTCGATCTTCAAGGGCCGGTCTCCGCGCGTCATGGGGAACGAAAAGAGTATCGACAGAAACTATCTGGCCACGGCTGATCGCCGTCGCGTCATGGGCATTGCTTGATGCAGATCAAGCCCGTCATGACCGTTGCACTTGATACCATTGTCGAGGCGGCTCGAGGTACGTGGCATGCAACTCGAATCCTTCTTCCCGTACCGGCTGGCGGTGGCCGCCGATGCCGTCAGCCGCTCGATCGCCCAGGTCTATGGCGAGCGCTTCGATCTCGGCCGCGACGAATGGCGTGTGCTGGCGGCGCTCGCCGACGCGGCGATGCTGCGCACCTCGGCGGTGATCGAGCGCACCACGCTCGACAAGGTGGCGGTCAGTCGGGCGCTGGCGCGGCTCGAGGGTCGCGGGCTGGTCGAGCGGCGCACCGACCCGGAGGACGGCCGCGGCTACCTGATCCGGCTGCGGACGGCCGGCCGTGCGCTGCTCGGCAAGCTCACGCCGATGGTGCGCGAACGCGAGGCCTTCCTGCTCGCCGGGCTCGACGAGGCCGAGCGCCGCGCGCTCGACGCGGCGCTCGGCAAGGTGCTCGAGCGCGCCAATCAGCTCGCTGCCCGCGAGTGACGCCCGCCGCTCAGCGCAGCGGCACGCTCCAGGTGAGCAGCAGCGCACCGTGCGGGGCCAGCATCAGGGCCGCCTGCGGCTCGTCGCGCTTCCTCTCGACCAGCCACCAGCTCGATGCGGCGGCCACGCCGGCGGCTCCCGCCACGTCAGCCCAGCGGTGGCGATCGGCCTGCACCCGCGTGTAGCCGACATAGGTGGCGAGCGCGTACAGCGGCCAGGCGCTGTCGAAACCATAGCGGCGGTGCACGTAGGTCGCGGCGGCGAAGGCGCGCGCCGCGTGGCCCGACGGAAAAGAACGGTCGTTGCTGTGGTCGGGCCGCTCGATGCCGGTGGTGCGCTGGAGCACTTCGGTCGCCGTCACGGTGACGGCGAACGACTCGGCGAACTGCCAGGCGCCGCGCCGGTCGCCGCGCCACAGTTCGGCGCCGAGCGTCGCTGCCGGCAGCACGTAGCTGAGCACGTCGCCGGCGCGGCGCTCGCCGTCGCCGCCGGCCCAGGCGAACAGCGGCAAGGCGAGCAGCAGCGCCGCCAGCGTTCGCGCACGATCCGCCAATCGCCTGCCCTTCAGCGCCGCTTCGGCGGCGGCACGAAGTAGGCCGCGC
>JBLMVT010000160.1:0-4169 GCA_050256835.1 Betaproteobacteria bacterium
CGCAGCCAGAAGCTGAAGTACCACATCCAGACCAGCGGGCGCAGCCTGCACGCGCAGGAGATCCAGTTCAACGACATCCGCACCACGCTGCAGGCGCTGATCGCGATCTACGACAACTGCAACTCGCTGCACACCAACGCCTTCGACGAGGCGATCACCACGCCGACGGAGGACTCGGTACGCCGCGCGATGGCGATCCAGCTCATCATCAACCGCGAGTGGGGGCTGGCGAAGAACGAGAACCCGAACCAGGGCGCCTTCGTGATCGACGAGCTGACCGAGCTGGTGGAAGAAGCGGTGCTCGCCGAGTTCGAGAAGATCGCCGACCGCGGCGGCGTGCTCGGCGCGATGGAGACCGGCTACCAGCGCGGCAAGATCCAGGAGGAGAGCCTGCACTACGAGATGCAGAAGCACACCGGCGAGTACCCGATCGTCGGCGTCAACACCTTCCGCAACCCGCACGGCGACGCGGTGCCGTCATCGCTCGAGCTGGCGCGCTCGACCGAGGAGGAGAAGCGCAGCCAGCTCGCGCGGCTGGCCGACTTCCACGCCCGCCACGCCGCCGAGGCGCCGGCGCTGCTCGCGCGACTGCAGCAGGCGGTGATCGACAACCGCAACGTGTTCGAGGTGCTGATGGACGCGGTGCGCGGCTGCTCGCTCGGGCAGATCACGAACGCGCTGTTCGAGGTCGGCGGGCAGTACCGGCGCAGCATGTAGGGCCGGCGCGATGGACGACGACGACCTCACCTACCGCGGCACCGTCTACCCCTGGCACTGCGACCACGTCGGCCACATGAACGTCATGTGGTACGTGGGCAAGTTCGACGAGGCGACCTGGAACCTGTTCCGCCGCATCGGGGTCACCGCGTCGTACCTGCGCGAGCAGCGGCGCGGCATGGCCGCGGTCGACCAGCACATCCAGTACAAGCGCGAACTGCACGCCGGCGACACCGTCAGCGTGCGTTCGCGCATCCTCGAGCTGCACGACCGCAAGATCCGCTTTCGCCACGAGATGCGCAACGGCGAGACCGGTGAACTCGCTGCGGTCACCACGCTCGTCGGCGTGCACATCGACACCGTCGCGCGCAAGGCGTGCCCGTTTCCGCAGGAGATCGCCGCGCGGGCGCGCGAGCAGCTGGGCGCCGGCGACGAGCCGGCCTGAAAGGCGCGCGACGCCCCGGCCGGCGCGGCCTACACTGCGTCGATCTCCCCGGAGCCCGCCATGCCGACCGCCCGTCACGTCACCCTCTACCACTCGCCGCAGTCGCGCTCGACGGCGGCGCTGGCGCTGCTGGAAGAACTGGGCGCCGGCTACGAGCTGCACGTCCTCGACGCGAAGAAGGGCGAGCAGCGCAAGGCCGAATACCTGGCGGTCAACCCGATGGGCAAGGTGCCGGCGATCCGCCACGGCGAAGCGGTCGTCACCGAGCAGGTGGCCGTGTTCATCTACCTCGCCGACCTGTACGCCGACGCAGGCCTCGCGCCGCCGATCGGCGACGCGCTGCGCGGGCCGTACCTGCGCTGGCTGGCGTTCTACGGGTCGAGCTTCGAGCCGGCGATCGTCGACCGCGCGATGAAGCGCGAGCCCGCGCCGCCGGCCATGTCGGGCTACGGCGACTACGACACGATGCTCGGCACGTTGACGGGCCAGCTCGCGCGCGGGCCCTGGATCCTCGGCGAGCGCTTCAGTGCGGCCGACGTGCTGTGGGGCACCGCGCTCACCTGGACGACGATGTTCAAGCTGGTGCCCGAGCTGCCCGAGGTCATGCGCTACATGGAGCGCGTCAACTCGCGCGCCGCCGTCAGCCGCGCGCGCGACATCGACGCGCAACTGGTCGCCGGCCGCCGCTGAAGCCAACGCCCGGCGCTGACCGGCCCTCAGGCCAGCCGCCCGATCAGCGCCATTGCCGCCGCCGGGTTGCGCTCCTTGGCGCCGCTGATGAAGAAGACGAAGACGTCGCGCGGCGCGCCGCGTTCAGGCGGCGCCTCGACGCGCGGCAGGTCGCGGGGCTCGCCGCCCTCGGCCCAGCGGCGCAACCGGCCGGCCCAGGCGTCGAGCGCGTCGCTCGCGTAGCCGCTGGCCATGTCGGCTGCGCTGCGCATCAGCCGCGCGTAGACGAAGTCGCCGGTCAGGTCGGCGAACGAAGGGTATTCGTCGGAATCGGCGAACACCGTTGCCACGCCGTGCCGCCGCGCCAGCGCGAGGTACTCGGCGCAGCGAAAGCTCGCATGGCGCACGTCGAGCACGTGGCGCAGCGGCAGTCCGCCCGCCGCGCGCGGCAGCAGCGCGAGGAAGGCCGCGAGGTCGTCGGGCTCGAAGCGCTTGCTCGTCGCGAACTGCCAGACCACCGGCCCGAGCTTGGGTCCCAGTTCGGCGATGCCGCTGGCGACGAAGCGCGCGATCGAGTCGCCGGCCTCGGCGAGCACGCGCCGGTTGGTCGCGTAGCGCGGGCCCTTGAGCGAGAACACGAAGCCCTCGGGCGTCTCGCCGCGCCACTTGGCGAAGCTGGCAGGCTTCTGCGTGCCGTAGTAGGTGCCGTTGATCTCGATCGCGGTCAGCCGGCGGCTGGCGTATTCGAGCTCGCGCGCGGCGGGCAGCCCGGCCGGGTAGAAGTTGTCGCGCCACGGCTCGTAGGTCCAGCCGCCGACGCCGATGCGGATGTGCGCCATCGTGTCTCCTTCACCACGGGTCGAGGCCGCCCGCCCCGCGCTCGCCGATGCGTCCGGCGCTCAGCGTGCGGGCCAGCCAGGCGCGCGTCTCGGCCGGGTCGATGACGGCGTCGATCTCCAGCGTCTCGGCCATGCGGATCGCCGAGCCGTTGGCGTATTGCTCCGCCAGCAGCCGCTCGAACAGCGCGTCGCGCGCCGGCCCCTCGGGCTCGGCCGCCAGCTCCTTGCGGTAGCCCAGCCGCACCGCGCCTTCGAGGCCCATCGCGCCGAACTCGCCGCCCGGCCAGGCGGCGGTGGCCAGCGTGGCGTGGAAGCCGCCGCCGGTCATCGCCATCGCGCCGAGCCCGTAGCCCTTGCGCAGCACGACGGCGACGACCGGCACGCGCAGGTTGGCGCCGGCGACGAACATCCGCGCGGCGTGGCGCACCTGCGCGCGCGCCTCGACCTCGGGGCCGACCATGAAGCCCGGCGTGTCGACCAGCGCGACCAGCGGCAGGCCGTTGGCGTCGGCCAGCCGCATGAAGCGCGCCGCCTTGTCGGCGGCGTCGGGGTCGATCGCGCCGCCCAGGTGCAGCGGGTTGCTCGCCAGCAGTGCCACCGGCCGACCCTCGATGCGCCCGAGCGCGGTGTGCACGCCGATCCCGAAGCCGGCGCGCAGTTCGAGCAGCGAATCGGTGTCGGCGACGAGCGCGAGCACGCGCCGCATGTCGTAGCTGCGCGCGCGGCTCTCGGGCAGCGCGTCGCGCAGGGCGAGCGGGTCGGGGGCCCGCCAGCGCTCGGCCCGGCCGTGCAGGCAGCCGAGGTACTGCTTGGCGACGGCGACCGCCTGCGCCTCGTCGGCGACGAGCACGTCGATCACGCCGTTGGCCGCCTGCACCACGCTCGGGCCGATCGCCTCGGGCGCGAAGGCGCCGAGCCCGCCGCCCTCGACCATCGCGGGCCCGCCCATGCCGAGGTTGCTGTCGCGGGTGCCGATGATCAGGTCGCAGCAGCCCGCGAGCGCGGCGTTGCCCGCGAAGCAACGGCCGGCGACGATCGCCAGCAGCGGCACCCGCCCGGACAGCCGCGCGAAGGCGGCGAAGGTCGGCACGTGCAGGCCGGCGACGACGGGCAGATCGACGTCGCCCGGCCGGCCACCTCCACCCTCGGCGAACAGCACGACCGGCAGGCGCTGGTCGAGCGCGACCTGCAGCAGGCGGTCGGTCTTCTGGTGGCCGCGCAGGCCCTGCGTGCCGGCGAGCACGGTGGCGTCGTAGGCGAGCACGGCGCAGCGCAGCCCGTCGACGGCGCCGAGGCCGCAGACGATGCCATCGGCGGGGGTGTTGGCGGCCAGGTCGTCGTGCGTGCGGCGCCGGCTCTGCGCGGCGACGGCGAGCGCACCGAACTCGACGAAGCTGCCCGCGTCGCACAGATCGGCGATGTTCTCGCGCGCGCTGCGCTGCCCGCGCGCGTGGCGCCGCCCGATCGCCTCGGCACGCGCGGCGTCGGCGGTGAGCGCC
>JBLMVT010000161.1:0-2523 GCA_050256835.1 Betaproteobacteria bacterium
CTCGGGCCGCGCCTCGTCGGCGCAGTAGCAGCGCCACGCCATCTCGAGCTGCACTGCGTGCACGCCCTCGCGCGGGCGACCGTAGTGGCGCGTGATGTGGCCGCCCTTGAAACGGCCGTCGACGACGTGCGAAAGGCGCGCCTGCGCCGCCAGCACCCCGGCCAGCGCGGCGCGCAGCGAGGGCGCGCAGCTCGCCCCGCCGGCGCTGCCGAGGTTGAGGTCGGCAAGCCGGCCCTCGAACAGCCACGGCAGCTCGGACTTGATGCTGTGGCCGTCGAACAGCACCGCGTGGCCGTGAACGGCGAGCACGCTCGCGCCGGCAGGCGGCTCGGCGACGCCGGCCGCGACCTGGGCCCAGCGCCCGTCGGCGCCGACGCGCAGCAGCACCTGGTCGGCCCAGTCGCCGTCGAGCCAGGCGCGCGGCGCCCACAGCAGCCCGCTCACGCCGGCTTCCACCCGATCATCGTGGCGACCAGCGTGCGCAGCAGCGGGCGCACGCGCTCGGCTGCGGCGTCGCTCCAGTCCTCGGGCCGCGCCTCGTCGGCGCAGTAGCAGCGCCACGCCATCTCGAGCTGCACTGCGTGCACGCCCTCGCGCGGGCGACCGTAGTGGCGCGTGATGTGGCCGCCCTTGAAGCGGCCGTCGACGACGTGCGAAAAGCGCGCCTGCGCCGCCAGCACGCCGGCCAGCGCGGCGCGCAGCGACGGCGCGCAGCTCGCCCCGCCGGCGCTGCCGAGGTTGAGGTCGGCAAGCCGGCCCTCGAACAGCCACGGCAGCTCGGACTTGATGCTGTGGCCGTCGAACAGCACGGCGTGGCCGTGCCTCGCGCGCACGCGCTCGAGCTCGGCGGCCAGCGCGTCGTGGTAGGGGCGCCAGTACGCGTCGCGGCGGCGCGCGATCTCGGCCGCGTCGGGCTCCTGCCCGGGGCGGTAGATCGGCTCGCCGGTGAAGGCGCGCGTCGGGCACAGGCCGGTGTTGTTCGCGCCGGGGTACATCGGCGCGTCCTCTGGCGGGCGGTTCAGGTCGATCACGTAGCGCGACAGTCGCGGCACGATCAGGCTGGCGCCGGCGTCGCGCACGAAGCCGTAGAGGCGGTCGAGGTGCCAGTCGGTGTCGGGCACGGCGAGGGCGGCGTCGACCAGGCGCGCGCGCAGCTCGTCGGGCAGCTGCCGGCCGCAGTGCGGCAGGCTGACGACGAGCGGGGTCGTGCCGCGGTGAACGCCGAACCACGCTTGGCTCACGGCGTCAACTCCTCGCCTCCCGCGACGACCCGCCGGCAGGCGTCGTGGCCGAACCAGTAGGCCAGCTCGTTGGCGTGCTGCAGGTCCCAGACCGCGAAGTCGGCGCGCCGGCCGGCCGCGAGCGTGCCGCGGTCGGCCAGGCCGAGCGCGCGCGCAGCGTTCAGCGTCGCGCCGCGCAGCGCTTCCTCGGGCGTGAGGCGAAAGAGGGTGCACGCGAGGTGCAGCGCCAGCGGCAGCGATAGCAGCGGCGAGGAGCCCGGGTTGTGGTCGGTGGCCACCGCGATCGGCACGCCGGCCTCGCGCAGCGAGCGGACCGGCGGCAGCTTCGTCTCGCGCAGGAAGTAGTAGGCGCCGGGCAGCAGCACGGCGACCGTGCCCGCGGCGGCCATCGCGCCGATGCCCGCGTCGGACAGGTATTCGAGGTGGTCGCACGACAGCGCGCCGAACGACGCGGCGAGCGCCGCGCCGCCCTGGTCGCTGAGCTGCTCGGCGTGCAGCCTGACCGGCAGGCCCAGGCGCCGCGCCGCCTCGAACACGCGCCGCGTCTGCGCCGGCGTGAAGGCGATGCGCTCGCAGAAGGCGTCGACGGCATCGACCAGCCCTTCGGCCTGCAGCGCCGGCAGCCAGGCGCAGACGGCATCGACGTAGGCGTCGGCGCGGCCGTCGTATTCGGGCGGCAGCGCGTGTGCGGCGAGGCAGGTGGTGCACACCGTGAGGCCGAGCGCGGCGCCGAGCCGGCGCGCGACGCGCAGCATGCGCGCCTCGTCGTGCTGCGTGAGGCCGTAGCCCGACTTGACCTCGAGCGTCGTCGCGCCCTGGCGCGCCAGCGTACAGGCGCGCGCGAGCGCGGACTCGTACAGCGCGTCGTCGCTCGAAGCGCGCGTGGCCGCAACGGTCGAGCGGATGCCGCCGCCGGCGCGCGCGATCGCCTCGTAGCTCGCGCCCTGCAGGCGCAGTTCGGCCTCGCGCGCGCGCTCGCCGCCGTAGACGAGGTGCGTGTGGCAGTCGACCAGGCCGGGGGTGACGAGCGCGCCGCCGAGGTCGTGCTCGGCCGTGATGGCCAGGCCGCGCGTCGCGGCGGCGAGGCCCGATTCGGGCCCGACCCAGCGCAGCGTCGCGCCGTCGAGCAGCAGGGCGCCGTGCTCGATCCAGCCCCAGGAGCCGGCATCGTCGGCGAGGGTGGCCAGGCGCCCATGGCGCCAGAGGACGAGGCTCATCGCGCGTCGGCGCGCACGACGCGGCTCATGGGCTGAAGTGCCCTTCGAGCTGGTAGCGCGAGCCC
>JBLMVT010000162.1:0-3747 GCA_050256835.1 Betaproteobacteria bacterium
GGGTCCTCGTTATGCATCCTTTCCATTGCTTTCGCGGTGTCGGGGTGCTTTTCCATAACGTGCTTGGTCATGGTCTTCACCATCTCTTCCCAGATCGACGCTGTCAGCTTCTGGTCGCAAGGCCCACCAAGCTCATGGCAAGTCATTGCCTTCATTGAAATAGCTCCTTTGCTGGGGCAACAGCGCGGCAATCGGCGTACCCATGTGGCAAGCGCAGCATGCGAACACTGAAGGAGCCTGCCGGAGCGCACGATGAGGGCTTCCGCGCTTCGCTTCGACTGGTCGCGACCAGCGGCTATTCCGCCGGGCGCAATCGCGCCCAGCGCCACGGCGCTGAACAAAGCGGTGCTCGCCGCGTCCGACAGATCACGCCGAGTCGCGCCACACCTACGGCATGCCGCGCGTGCGGGCAGAGCTGATCCACCGGGCCTGGCTATCAGGCGCAAGCGTGTGGCCGGGCCGAGCAGGCCTCCAACACCACCATGCACGGCGGCAGCGACGCGATCAGGTCGTGCAGCTTGGCGCGCGCGACGCTCGGTCGCACGAGCGCGGGCTTGCCTGCCGCATCGACGCTGTGCACCGCGAACACGTTCTTGACCAATCGACGCCCGCATACACAATAGCCGTGGACTTCCCTCCGAGCGATTTGATGGGATTAGCAATCCCATCGTGGCACTCGTTGCCGTTCGCCGCTTCGCGGCTAGCTCGGGACCGGGAAGTCCTTTCATTCGTTGGGCAGCATGGACGCGGAGGGGTCGAGTGATCAGAGAAGTCGAATTTCCATCGCAAGGGGCAGCCCTTCGAGGTCTCCTCTTCTTGCCTGAAGCGCAGCCCAGGAAGCTTCCCCTTGTCATCATGGCGCACGGCACGTCGGCCACCATGTACATGGTGATCGACAAGTACGCGCAGGCTTTCCATCTCGCCGGGCTCGCCGTGCTGATCTACGATCACCGCAACTTCGGGCGCAGCGAAGGTGAGCCACGGCAGGAGATCAATCCGTGGATTCAATGTAGAGGCTATCGCGACGCGATCGACTTTGCGGTCACGCTCGCCGAGATCGATTCGGACCGCATCGCGCTGTGGGGAGACAGCTACAGCGGTGGTCAGGTCTTAGTGGTCGGCGCGATCGACCGACGCGTCAAGGCGATCGTCGCCCAGTGCCCGGCGTTAGGCGCCGAGCCCCCGTCGGTTGAGCCGAGCCGGGCAAACTTCGAAATCCTTACGCACATATTCTCCAGAGGCGACGTTCGGGGATCGCCCGAGACGACGACGGGGCCCCTTCCAGTCGTCTCCTTTGATCAGGTCGGCACGCCATCCCTGCTTAAGCCGATCCAGGCGTTTCGCTGGTTCATCGACTACGGCGGCCGTGCAGGCACCAAATGGATGAACAGCGTAACGCGGGTGATACCGACCACCCCGGTGCCCTACCACCCGGCGTTGTGCGCTCCGTTTGTCACGGCGCCCACGTTGCTGATGGTCGCACCAGAGGATGAGATGGCGCATGCCAACTATTCCGTGTCGAGGCAGGCCTACGAACTGCTTCTCGGCCCGAAGCAATGGCATGACATTGCCGGAGGGCATTTCGGGCTACTTTACTACCCAAGCGAGCTGTTCGAAGAGGCGAGTCGGGTGCAGACGCAATTCTTGAACCGATGGCTCTGATTCGCTGCCAATTGCCGCATGCAGCCGATGGCCTCCGGCCGCGGCTGATGCCGGGCGGGATGCAAGTACGGACGCACGCTGGACAGGCGAAGCAGAGCGTGACGGAGAGGTCCACTCCCGCCTTCGTCGCCTCGTAGAGCGACTTGGCGGCCAACCCGACAGTGACCGGGTCAATGACCGCTTCGGGCCCCCTCGCCAAAATATCGCGCCCGGCGACCCTGCTCTTTGTGCCCCCGACCTAATGCCACCGCGGCCCGCGCTCTGTCTCGTCGCGCCCCGCCGACCGTACGCCCGGCCCGGTCACGGCAGCCGCTGTGCGCGCCGGCAAAGGGAGCAGCGAAGGTGCCGGCGTCTCGGCTGCGAACCAGAGCTAGCGTTGCTATTGCACTATGCACTTGACAGCATGGGGACGGCGAGCGACTGAGCCTAGCGCTCGAAGGATGACCTGCGTGAGATCGCTTGACGCTTCGACGCGGCATGCTTTGCGGCCGGTCTGTCGAGCGCTTCACAAGCTCTGGATCAAAGCAAGGATTGAACCGCCCCGTCTTTTGAGGAGGCTCCTTCGATTGAGAATGGAGCCAACATGAGGAAGTCCCCGAAGTTTTCCCCCGAGGTCATCGAGCGCGCAGTGCGCATGGTCTTCGACGCCAAGGACCAGTACCCGTCGCAGTGGGCGGCCATCGAGTCCATCGCCAGCAAGATCGGCTGCACGGCCGAGACGCTGCGCAAGTGGGTGCGTCAGGGCGAGCGCGACAGCGGCGTCCGGCCAGGCCCGACCACCACCGAGCAGCAGCGCATCAAGGAACTCGAGCGCGAGGTGCGCGCGCTGCGCAAGACCAACGAGATCCTGAAGTTGGCCAGTGCGTATTTCGCCCAGGCGGAGTTCGACCGCCAGCTCAAGAAGTGAACGCCTTCATCGATGAGCATCGCGCTCGTTGCGGGGTCGAGCCGATCTGCAGCGCTCTGCAGGTCGCCCCGTCGGCGTACCGGCGCCACGCGGCACGCCAGCGCGATCCGACGTTGCTGCCCGCGCGTGCCCGGCGCGATGCGAGCTTGCTACCGCAGGTAGAGCGCGTGTACGACCAGAACCTGCGGGTCTATGGTGCCGACAAGGTTTGGCGCCAACTCAGGCGCGAGGGTACGGCCGTGGCGCGCTGCACGGTGGAGCGCCTGATGCGGCTGCGCGGGCTGCAGGGCGCGCGCCGCGGCAAGTCGGTGCGCACCACCGTGCCGGATGCCAAGGCGGCGTGTCCGTTGGACCGCGTGAACCGGCATTTCAAGGCGCAGCGGCCGAACCAGCTGTGGGTGGCCGACTTCACCTACGTCTCGACCTGGCAGGGCTTCGTGTACGTCGCCTTCGTCGTCGATGTCTTCGCGCGGCGCATCGTCGGCTGGCGCGTCAGCAGTTCCATGCAGACCGACTTCGTGCTCGACGCGCTGGAGCAGGCGCTGTACGCGCGGCGTGCCGAGCGCGATGGCGAGCTCGTGCATCACAGCGACCGTGGCTCGCAGTACGTGTCCATCCGCTACAGCGAGAGGCTGGCCGAGGCCGGCATCGAGCCCTCGGTGGGCAGCACCGGCGACAGCTACGACAACGCACTGGCCGAGACCATCAACGGGCTGTACAAGGCCGAGATCATCCACCGGCGCGGGCCCTGGAAGACACGTGAGGCGGTCGAACTGGCGACGCTGGAGTGGGTCTCGTGGTTCAACCACCATCGGCTGCTGGAACCCATCGGCTACATCCCGCCGGCCGAAGCCGAGGCAAACTACTGGCGCCAGCAAGCGCAGGCCTCGACCACAAGCAAGTCTGCCAATTCGGCAGCGCTGCAGGAGGGTTGAACCATGAGCACATGGCCCAACCGGGGGTGCCTCCGGCGGCCCCTGCGGGGAGCTGGAAGAGAGGAAGACTGAACAGCCAAGACAGTCAGACCACGTCGGTCTGACTCAAGCCAACAGGCCTCCTCGAAGACCGGTGCGGTTCACGCAGTCTTGCTGCAGTTGGCTGAGCCGCCCCTCTCCTGGCAGAGCATTGGGGTCGGTGTCGAGCGCAGGCCAGACGTGGCTCTCCGGGTCGGAGAAATC
>JBLMVT010000163.1:0-3751 GCA_050256835.1 Betaproteobacteria bacterium
CGCCTCGTCGGACAGCCGCTGTTCGCGCCGGCCGGCGCTGCGCTGCTGTTCGGCCGCGCGCCGCTCGATCAGCTTGCCGATCGACGCCACGCGCAGCTCGTGGCCCTGCAGCGCCGCGCGCGCGCAGTCGTGCCGCACCTCGGTCTGGCGCACCAGGCGCGACTGCTGCTCGATCGCCTGCGCCAGCCGCTGCATGAAGCCCTGGTAGCAGCGCACGATGTCGATGCCCGCCGCGCCGCGCGCGAACTGCGCCGCGTAGCGCCGCTCGTACTCGGCGCGGTAGTCGAGCAGCTCGACGTGCTGGGCGCGCGCCGACTGCAGCGCGGCCTGCGCGGCCAGCCGTTCGGCGAGCGCGCCATCGCGCTCGGCTTCGGCGTGCTTCAGCAGCGTGTGCAGCGGGGTGCTGGTTCGGTCGAAGGTCATGGTTCGGGTCGGTTGACGAGTTCTCAGGGGGCGACCACGGCCTGCAGGCGCTGCACGCTGTCGGCCAGGGTCGCGGGTTGGAACATGTCCTGCTGCAGCAGCAGGGTCATCGCCGGATGGGCGCGCACGGCCGTGTCGAGCTCGGCGTCGTGACCGGGCGTGTAGGCGCCCAGCGCGATCAGGTCGCGTGCCTTGCCGTGGCGCGCATGCAGCTGGCGAAAGCGCCGCGCCGCATCCTGGTGGTCGCGCGCGGCGACGTTGGTCATCACGCGCGAGGCCGAGCGCTCGATGTCGATCGCCGGGTAGTGGCCGGCCTCTGCCAGCTCGCGCGACAGCACGACGTGGCCGTCGAGGATGGCGCGCGCGGCGTCGGCGATCGGGTCCTGCGGGTCGTCGCCCTCGGTCAGCACGGTGTAGAAGGCGGTGATCGAGCCGACGCCGTTCAGCCCGTTGCCGCTGCGCTCGACCAGCTGCGGCAGCTTGGCGAAGCAGCTCGGCGGGTAGCCGCGGGTGGCGGGAGGTTCGCCGATCGCCAGCGCGATCTCGCGCTGCGCCATCGCGTAGCGGGTGAGCGAGTCCATCAGCAGCAGCACGTGGCGGCCGCGGTCTCGGAAGTGCTCGGCGATCGCCGTGGCGTAGCTCGCGCCCTGCATGCGCACCAGCGGCGGCGCGTCGGCCGGCGCGGCGACGACGACCGAGCGCGCGAGGCCCTCGGCGCCGAGGATGTCCTCGATGAATTCCTTGACCTCGCGGCCGCGCTCGCCGATCAGCCCGACGACGATCACGTCGGCCTGCGTGTAGCGCGCCATCATGCCCAGCAGCACCGACTTGCCGACGCCCGAGCCGGCGAACAGGCCGATGCGCTGGCCGCGCCCGACGGTCAGCAGCGCGTTGATCGCGCGCACGCCGGTGTCCAGCGGCTCGCGCACCGGGTCGCGGTCCATCGCGTTGATCGGCCGGCGGATCATCGGCTCGTTCATCACCGGCTCGAGCGCGCCCAGGCGGTCCATCGGCACGCCGTGCGAGTCGACGACGCGGCCGAGCAGGCCGTCGCCCATCGGCAGGTGCAGGCCGCGGTCCTCGCTGCGCCGCCACGGATGGTTGGCATGGCCGAAGCGCGGCGGCGCCGGCGGCGTCGGCCGCGGCACGACGCGTGCACCGCTGGCCAGCCCGTGCACCTCGCCGGTCGGCATGAGGTAGGCGCGGTCGCCCGAGAAGCCGACCACCTCGGCGATCACCGGCGGTTGGCCGGCCATGCGCACCTCGCACACCGCGCCCAGCGGCACGCGGATGCCCGCCGCCTCGAGCACCAGCCCGGCCACGCGCACCAGCGTGCCCTGCGTCTCCAGCGCCACCGGGTTGGCAGCGAAGGCCTGCAGGTCGGCCAGGTAGCGCCGCCACTTCTCCTCGCTGCGGCGGGAAGGGTTCATGCGCTGCCCTCACCCTGTCCCGTCTGGCTCCCTCGCCCCTCCGGGGAGAGGGTCGGGGTGAGGGGCTCGCCGAGCGGCGCCGCATCCCCGAGCGCCCGCGCCGCGCGCGCCCAGCGCTGCTCGATGCCGGCGTCGACGCCGCCGATGTCGGACTCGACGACGCAGCCGCCGCGCGCGACGGCCGGGTCGGCGACGAGCCGCGCGCCGCGCCGTTCGAGGTCGTCGGCGGCGCCCTGCGCGACCAGCGCCAGGTCGTCGGGATGCACCTGCACGGTGATGTGGCGCGCGCTTTGGAGCAGCACGCCCAGCGCCTCGCGCGCGACCGCCGCCACCAGCTCGGGCCGCGTCGCCAGCTCGCTGCGCACGACCTGGCGAGCCAGCGCCGTCGCCGCCTGCGCCAGCGCCTGCGCCATCTGCTGCTCGAGCGCGGCGAACTGCTGCTCGAAGCCGCGCAGCAGCGCGCCGACCTGCGCCGTCGTCTGCGCCGCGTAGCTCTGCTTGAAGCTGTCGAGGGCGACCAGGCCGTCGCGGTAGCCGTCCTGGTAGCCCGACTGGCGCGCGGCCTGCAGGGCGGCACGCGGCTCGGGCTCGACGTTCGGCGTCGCACCCTGCGGCGCGCCCGCCGCTGCGCTCGCCGGGGGCCCGAACGCGCCCGGTGTCCACGCCGCGAACGAGCGCAGCTCCTCGCGCGGAATGAAGCGGGCGTGCAGCGACGCCGCCTTGGCGGCCTTGGCGTCAGATGTATTCGTCATCGCTGCCGCTCGTCAGCACGATCTGGCCTTCCTCGGCGAGGCGGCGCACGACCTTCAGCATCTCCTTCTGCTCGGCCTCGACCTCCGACAGCCGCACCGGGCCGCGCGCGTCGAGGTCCTCGCGCAGCGTCTCGGCGGCGCGCGTGCTCATGTTGCGGAAGATCTTCTCGCGCAGCTCGGGCGAGGCGCCCTTGAGCGCCACCACCAGCGACTCGCTCTGCAGTTCCTTCATCAGCGCCTGGATGCCCTTGTCGTCGATCTGCTCCAGGTCGTCGAAGGTGAACATGTTGTCCATGATCTTCTGCGCCAGCTCGGGGTCGGTCTCGCGCACGAAGTCGAGCACCGCGGTCTCCAGGCTGGTGCCGAGCAGGTTCAGGATCTCGGCGGCGGTCTTGACGCCGCCGAGCGACGCCTTGCGCATCTTCTCGCCGCCGGCGAGCACGCGGCTCATCACGTCGTTCAGGTCCTTCAGCGCGGCCGGCTGTATGCCGTCGAGCGTGGCGATGCGTACGAGAACCTCGTTGCGCTGGCGCTCGGCAAAGGTCTTCAGCACCGCGCCGGCCTGCTCGTGGCCGAGGTGCACGAGGATGGCGGCGACGATCTGCGGGTGCTCGTGGCGCAGCAGCTCGGCCACCGAGTTCGCGTCCATCCACTTCAGGCTCTCGATGCCCGAGACGTCGCTGCCCTGAAGGATGCGGTCGAGCAGCAGGTTGGCCTTCTCGTCGCCGAGCGCGCGGCGCAGCACGCTCTTCACGTATTCGTCGTTGTCGGACACGAGCAGGGTCTGCTCGGCGGCCTGGGCGGCGAAGCGCTCGAGCACGCCGTCGACGCGCTCGCGCGTCACCGCCTTCAGGCGGGCGATCGTCTCGCCCAGGCGCTGCACTTCCTTGGGCTCGAGATGGCGGAACACCTCGGCGGCCTGCTCCTCGCCGAGCGACATCAGCAGGATGGCGGCGTCCTCGACGCCCTGGTCTTGGCCCGGCGTGATCATGTCGCCTGGCCGTTGACCCAGTTGCGCACGACCGCGGCGACCGCGGCCGGGTTCTGCTGCGCCAGGGTGCGCGCGCCGTCGAGCCGGGCGCCGGACTGTGGCGCGGGCAGAGCGGCGGGGGAGGGTAGCGCCTCGGCGTCGCCGACCACCGCGTC
>JBLMVT010000164.1:0-3352 GCA_050256835.1 Betaproteobacteria bacterium
CCCCGAGGCCAGCGCGCACGTCGACCGCAGCCTGCAGGCGATCCGCGACGCCGGCTGCAAGGCCGGGCTGGCGTTCAACCCGGCCACGCCGCTTTCCGTGCTCGAGTGGGTGATCGACAAGGTCGACCTGGTGCTGGTGATGAGCGTCAACCCCGGCTTCGGCGGGCAAAGCTTCATCGCCAGCGCGCTGCGCAAGATCGAGCGCGCAAGGCAGCTCATCGACGCCAGCGGGCGCGACATCCGGCTCGAGGTCGACGGCGGCATCAAGATCGACAACATCCGCCCGTCCGCCGACGCGGGCGCCGACACGTTCGTCGCCGGCAGCGCGATCTTCGGGCGGCCGAGCTACGTCGAGGTGATTGCCGCCATGCGCAACGCGCTCGCCGGGCAGGCGCGGCTGGCGCAGCCGCACGTCAGGGCGGCATGATGGCCGCGCCGCTGTACTCGATCCCCGGCGCGCCGGCAGCCGCGTCGCCGGCGGTGCCCGCGAGCGGTGACCTCGCGGATGCGCGCACGGTGGCCGACGTGCTCGCCGACAGCCAGGTCGAGTCGGTGCTGGACGAACTCGACCGCGACCTGGTCGGGCTGGCGCCGGTCAAGCAGCGCATCCGCGACATCGCCGCGCTGCTGGTGATCGACAAGCTCAGGCTCAACCTCGGCCTTTCCGCGCAGACGCCCTCGCTGCACATGAGCTTTACCGGCAACCCCGGCACCGGCAAGACGACGGTGGCGCTGCGCATGGCCGAGATCCTGCATCGGCTGGGCTACGTGCGCAAAGGCCACCTCGTCGCGGTGACTCGCGACGACCTGGTCGGCCAGTACATCGGCCACACCGCGCCGAAGACCCGCGAGGTGCTCAAGAAGGCGATGGGCGGCGTGCTCTTCATCGACGAGGCGTACTACCTCTACCGTCCCGAGAACGAGCGCGACTACGGCCAGGAGGCGATCGAGATCCTGCTGCAGGTGATGGAGAACCAGCGCGACGACCTGGTGGTGATCCTCGCCGGCTACAAGGACCGCATGGACACCTTCTTCCGCTCCAACCCGGGGCTGTCGTCGCGCATCGCGCACCACCTCGACTTCCCCGACTATTCGCCGGCCGAGCTGTCGCAGATCGCCGAGCGCATGCTGGCCGCGATGAACTACCGCTTCGCCGACGGCGCCCGCGAGGCCTTCGACGAGTACCTCGGGCGGCGCATCGGGCAACCGCACTTCGCCAACGCCCGCAGCGTGCGCAACGCGCTCGACCGCGCAAGGCTGCGCCAGGCGAGCCGGCTGTTCGCCGACCGCGAGCGCGCGCTGACGCGCGAGGACCTGACCTCGATTGCGCCCGAGGACATCCGCGCCAGCCGCGTCTTCGCCGAGCCGGCGCCAACGAACACACACTGAGGGGAGACCGCCATGCACCTGGGCCGCACCACGCTTTCGAAGTTCCTGATCCAGCAGATCGAGGGCATCGAGGGCGCCAGCAACCTGGCCGCGCTGCTGGTCGACGTCGCCGCTGCCGTCAAGGCGATCGCGGCGATGACGGCCAAGGGCGCGCTCGGCAGCTACCTCGGCGAGGTCGACGCGCGCAACCCGCAGGGCGAGACGCAGAAGCGCCTGGACGTGCTGGCCAACGAGGTGATGCTGCGCAGCTGCGAATGGGGCGGGCTGGTCGCCGGCATGGCCTCGGAGGAGATCGACGAGCCCTACGCGATACCCGCCGAGTACCCGCGCGGCGACTTCCTGCTCGTGTTCGACCCGCTCGACGGCTCGTCGAACACCGACGTCAACGTCTCGGTCGGCACCATCTTCTCGGTGCTGCGCCACGCCTCGAAGGCGGCGCCGGCGACCGCCGACTTCCTGCAGCCCGGCGTGTGCCAGGCCGCCGCCGGCTACGCGATCTACGGGCCGGCAACCATGCTCGTGCTGACCGTCGGCAAGGGCACGCACGGCTTCACGCTCGACCGCGAGATCGGCAACTTCATCCTCACCCACCCGAACCTGCGAATCCCCGAGGACACCAGCGAATTCGCGATCAACACCAGCAACGCGCGCTTCTGGGAGCCGCCGGTGCACCGCTACGTCACCGAGTGCCAGGCCGGCCGCGCCGGCGAGCGCGGGCGCGACTTCAACATGCGCTGGATCGCCTCGATGGTCGCCGAGGTGCACCGCATCCTGGTGCGCGGCGGCGTCTTCATGTACCCGAAGGACACCAAGGACCCGGCCCGGCCGGGCCGGCTGCGCCTGCTCTACGAGGCCAACCCGATCGCCTTCTTGGTCGAGCAGGCCGGCGGCCGCGCGAGCACCGGGCGCGCACGGCTGCTGGCGGTCGAACCGCAGTCGCTGCACCAGCGCGTGCCGGTGATCCTCGGCTCGCGCCACGAGGTCGAGCGCATCGAGCGCTACCACGCGGAGCACGACGCCGGCACCGACCAGCCGTACGTCTCGCCGCTGTTCAACGAGCGTTCGCTGTACCGCCCCGAGGCGCGGCTCAGCACCGGTTACTGAACCACCAGGGGAGGGCGCATGTCGCAGAGGCATCCCATCATCGCCGTCACCGGCTCGTCCGGCGCCGGCACGACGACCGTCATGAACAGCTTCGCGCACATCTTCCGGCGCGAGGGCCTGCGCTCGCAGATCATCGAAGGCGATTCCTTCCACCGCTACGACCGCAAGGAAATGCGCGAGCGGGTGCGCCTAGCCGATTCGGGCGAGGGTCCGCAGATCAGCCATTTCGGACCCGAGGCCAACCTGCTCGCCGAACTGGACCGCAACTTCGCCGAGTACGGCGAAAGCGGCCGCGGCCGGGTGCGCCGCTACATCCACGACGCCGCCGAGGCGAAGGAACTCGGCGGCGAGCCCGGCACCTTCACCGACTGGCAGCCGATCGCCGAAGGCAGCGACCTGCTGTTCTACGAAGGGCTGCACGGCGGCTACGTCGGCCCCGACGCCAACGTCGCGCGCCATGTCGACCTGCTGGTCGGCGTGGTGCCGATCATCAACCTCGAGTGGATCCAGAAGCTGCACCGCGACCAGAACCTGCGCGGCTACAGCCAGCAGGCGGTGATCGACACCATGCTGCGGCGCATGCCCGACTACGTGAACCACATCTGCCCGCAGTTCAGCCGCACGCACGTCAACTTCCAGCGCGTACCCACCGTCGACACCAGCAATCCGTTCATCGCCAAGGACATCCCGAGCGCTGACGAGGCGATGGTCGTGATCCGCTTCGCCAACCCGAAGGGAATCGACTTCGGCTACCTGCTGTCGATGCTGCACGACTCGTGGATGAGCCGGCCCAACAACATCGTCGTGCCCGGCGGCAAGATGGGGCTGGCGATGCAGCTGATCTTCACGCCGATGATCC
>JBLMVT010000165.1:0-3434 GCA_050256835.1 Betaproteobacteria bacterium
CCCGGCCGGGCGGCGTGTACCTGCAAGATCGACCGACCGCGGCGGTCTCGCGCGGCCGGCCCCGCTTCAGACCGTGAGAGACAGGCCCTTGTACATGTCGGGCGTGACGTACCCGACCGTCGGCGACTCCATCACCTGCAGCTGAAGCTTGAAGATCTTCGCCGCGTCGGCGTCCTTGTTGGCCCACTTGAACCAGATCGGCACCGCCACGCGCTGGAACTTCGGCAGGTCCTCGGCGGGCAGGCGGTTGATCTCGGTGCCGGCCTTGGCGAACTTGCCCCAGGCCTCCATGTCGGCCTTCTGGATCGCGCCGAAGTGCTCGTTCGAATAGACCTGCACCTCGTCGTCGAGCCACGTCTTCATCTTCGGCGAGAGCTTGTTCCAGACGTCCATGCGCACGACGAAGTCCATCAAGTCGACCGGCTGGTAGATCGACTCGAGCCCGGCCGGGCCCGTCCAGATGTACTTCGTGACCTGCTGGAAGCCGAGGTCCCAGTTGACCGCGGGGCCGGTGTAGTCGGCCGCGTCGACCGTCCCCTTCTCGAGCGCCGAGAACACTTCGCCACCGGGCAGCAGCGTGGTGCGCGCGCCGATCGCCGCGAAGCCCTCGGCGATCATGCCGCCCGGCACGCGCAGCTTGAGGTCTTTGAAGTCGGCGATGGTGCGGATCGGCTTCTTCGAGTGAATGATGTTCGGACCGTGGTGGATTCGGTTGACGTAGTACAGCCCCTGCTTGGCGAACACGTCGCGTGCCGCCTGAAGCCCGCCGTGGCTGTAGAAGAAGATGTCCCACTCGTGCGGGTAGCGCAGCCCCATCAAGTACGAGCTGAGGAAGGCGGTCGCTGGCAGCTTGCCGGCCCAGTACAGCGTGAACGAGTTCATCGCCTCGAGCACGCCGTTCTTCACGCCGTCGAGCAGCTCGAAGTCGCCGACGACTTCCTTCGCCGCGAACGGCTTGAACTCCAGCTCGCCGCCCGTCTTTTCCTTGATGGTGTTGCACCAGGCCTTGAAGGTGGCCAGGCCGATGCCGGCCGGCCACGAGGTCTGCACCTTCCAGGTCGTGGTGCTCGCCGCCTTCGCGTCGCGGATGAAGGGAAAGCCCATGACCGACGCGGCCCCGGTGGCCGCCGCGGTCTTGACGAACTGGCGCCGCGCAGGCACCCGCGTCACTGAATCGTCGCTCATGAATGTCTCCTGTCTGTGGAATGGGGGAATCCCCCGCGCGTGGGCCGTCGCCTCGTCGGGTGACCGGACAACCTTAGCGCCCGCCGAGCGGCGCGCACCACGGCGTTTACCCGAGCCGGTGTCGGGGAAAGCCGACGCCGCGGCAATGCGGCTTTGCGCTAGCCTCGACGCCCGGCCGGCGCTGCGCCGGCCGCCACACGGGGGCCGACATGGCACTGAAGAAGACGGCGAAGGCGCTGGTCGACGAGGCGATGGCGCTGATCACGACGCGCAGCGTCGACGAGGCGCGCGCGCTGCACGAGCGCGGCGAGGTGCTGTTCGTCGACCTGCGCGACGTGCGCGAGCTGGAACGCGAGGGCGTCGTGCCCGGCGCCGTGCACGCGCCGCGCGGCATGCTCGAGTTCTGGGTCGACCCCGAATCGCCCTACCACCGCGCGGTGTTCGCGCCAGGGCGCCCGCTGCTGCTGTTTTGCGCCGCCGGCTGGCGCTCGGCGCTGGCCGCGCGCACCCTGATGGAGATGGGTGTCGAGGACGTCGCCCACATCGAAGGCGGCTTCGATGCCTGGAAGGCGGCCGGCGCGCCGGTCGCCGCCAAGCCCTCGAAGCCGCCCGCCGGCTGAGCCGCATGGACCTGCTGCAGCACCTGCGCGCCCAGGCGCGCGCCAACCGGCTCGCCAACCGGCGCCTGCACGAGGCGATGCGCGCGCTGTCGGAGGTCGAGTTCACGGCGCCCCGCACCGGCTTCTTCCCCAGCCTGGCGAAGACGCTCAACCACATCCTCGCCGTCGACATCTATTACCTGGCCGCGCTGCACGGCGAGGCCGACATGGAGGCGCAGTGGCGCGGCTTCGTGCCGGCGGCGACCTTGCACGAGATCGCCCAGCGTCAGGCGGCGAGCGACGAGCGGCTGATCGGCTGGTGCGATTCGGCCGACGCCGCCATGCTCGACGCGCCCGTCGCCATGGACCGCGGCGACCACGTCGACACCGACGTCGCGGCCCGCGTGCTGGCGCACCTGTTCATGCACCAGACGCACCACCGCGGGCAGGCGCACGCCATGCTCTCGGGCACGCACGTGAAGCCTCCGCAGCTCGACGAGTTCGTGCTTGCCAGCGACGCCGCGCTGCGGGTCGACGACCTGCGTGCGCTCGGCTGGAGCGAGGCCGACCTGCTGGGCTGACGTCATTCCCGCGTCGGCGGAAATGACGGTCAGGTGGCAGCGGCCTCGGCCGTCGCCACCTCGCCGCGCAGCGAATGCGGCAGCGCGGCGCTGATCGTCACCTCGATCATCCGGCCGACCAGCCGCGCGCCCAGCGGGCCGCCGTCGAAGTTGACGATGCGGTTGCACTCGGTGCGGCCCATCAGCTCGCCAGGCGCCGTCGGCCGCCGCGACGGCCCCTCGACGAGGATGCGCTGCACGCTGCCGACGCGCGACGCGCCGATCGCGCGCGCGCTCGCCTCGATGCGCGCCTGCAGCTCGGCCAGCCGCGCCAGCTTCGCCTCGCGCGGCGTGTCGTCGGCCAGCGCTGCCGCCGGCGTTCCCGGCCGCGGGCTGAACACGAAGCTGAAGCTGGCGTCGAAGCCGACCTCGTCGATCAGCTTCAGCGTCCTGGCGTGGTCGGCATCGGTCTCGCCCGGAAAGCCGACGATGAAGTCCGACGACAGGCTGATGCCCGGGCGCACGGTGCGCAGCCTGCGTACCGTGCTCTTGTATTCGAGCGAGGTGTAGCCGCGCTTCATGGCGGCGAGGATGCGGTCGCTGCCGTGCTGCACCGGCAGGTGCAGGTGGCTCACCAGCTTGGGCACGCGGGCGTAGGCCTCGATCAGGCGCGGCGTGAACTCGTTCGGGTGGCTCGTCGTGTAGCGGATGCGCTCGATGCCGGGGATCTCGGCGACGTATTCCAGCAGCAGCGCGAAGTCGGCCGTCTCGGCGGTCGCGCCCATCGCGCCGCGCCAGGCGTTGACGTTCTGGCCGAGCAGCGTCACCTCCTTGACGCCCTGCTCGGCGAGCCCGGCGACCTCGGTCAGCACGTCCTCCAGCGGGCGCGAGACCTCCTCGCCGCGCGTGTACGGCACGACGCAGTACGAGCAGTACTTCGAGCAGCCTTCCATGATCGAGACGAAGGCGCTCGCGCCCTCGACGCGCGCCGGCGGCAGGTGGTCGAACTTCTCGATCTCCGGGAAGCTGATGTCGACCTGCGGCAGGCCCTGGCGCGCGCGCTGCTCGAGCATGCGCGGCAGCCGGTGCA
>JBLMVT010000166.1:0-3714 GCA_050256835.1 Betaproteobacteria bacterium
GGCCGTCGGCCTCGACGCGGTAGAGCAGCACGAACGGCAGGTCGAGCGCGTTGTACGACAGCGAGCGCACCGCCAGTTCGCAGGCCTGTGCCTCGTCGCGCGCCGGCAGCGTCGCCGCCGACAGCGCGCGCAGCGTCTGCAGGCGGCGCTCGCCGATGTCGCGCTCGGTGTCCTCGGTGACGACGCACAGCATGCCGCCGACGCGGTTGTCGTCGTCGTAGACCGGGCTGTACGAGAAGGTGTGATAGGTCTCCTCGGGAAAGCCGCTGCGCTCGAGGAACAGCAGCAGCCCCTCGTCCCAGGTCGCCGTGCCGGTCTTCATGACGTGCTCGGCGCGCGGGCCGATGTCGGGCCAGATCTCGGCCCAGACATCGCGCGCCGACGCGCCCAGCACCCATGCCTGCTTGTCGCCGACGGTCGGCAGGTAGGCGTCGTTGCAGAAGAAGGTGAACTCCGGGCCCCAGCCCATCCACATCGCGTAGCGCGAGTCGAGCATGATGCGCACGACCGTCTTCAGGCTCTGCGGCCAGCGCTCGATCGGCCCGACCGGGGTGCGCGACCAGTCGAGCATGCGCATGCGCGCGCCCATCTCGCCGCCGCCGAAGAGGAAGGCCGCCGACGGATCGGCGCCGCTGCGCTGCTCCTTCATCGCCCTCCCCAGGGTGTCGCTACCGGCCCTATGGTAGCCGGGAGCGGTGGCGCGACGGTGTCGATTCGTCGCGGCCGGCGCGTCCTCAGGCGACGCTGAGCCGCCCCGCGTCGCCGGTCACCTCGCCGACCACCGCCGCGCGGTCGAAGCCGCCGCGCGCGAACAGCGCGAGCACGGCATCGACGGCCCGCGGCGTGCACGAGACGAGCAGGCCGCCGCTGGTCTGCGGGTCGGTGAGAAGCGCGCGGTCGACGTCGGCGAAGCCGGACGGCAGCGTCACGTCATGGCCGTAGCCGGCCCAGTTGCGCCCCGACGCGCCGGTGATGAAGCCCTGCGCAGCCAGCTCGCGCACGCCGGGCAGCAGCGGCACGCGCGCCCAGTCGATGCGCACGCCCAGAGCGGCCCCGCGCGCCAGCTCGAGCCCGTGGCCGGCCAGGCCGAAGCCGGTGACGTCGGTCAGCGCGTGCACGCCCTCGAGCGCGGCCAGCGCGGCGCCCGGCTTGTTCAGCTGCGTCGTCGTCTCGATCATGCAGCGGTAGCCCTCGGCGTCGAGCGCTTCCTTCTTCAGCGCCGCCGACAGCACGCCGACGCCGATCGGCTTGCCGAGCACCAGCAGGTCGCCCGGCCGCGCGTCGGCGTTGCGCCTGACGCGCTCGGGATGCACCAGGCCGAGCACGACCAGGCCGTAGATCGGCTCGACCGAATCGATCGTGTGGCCGCCGGCGATCGGGATGCCGGCCTCGGCGCACACGCTCTCGCCGCCGGCGAGGATGCGACCGATCGTCTCGACCGGCAGCACGGCGACCGGCATGCCGACCAGCGCCAGCGCCATGATGGGCGTGCCGCCCATCGCGTAGACGTCGCTGATCGCGTTGGTCGCGGCGATGCGGCCGAAGTCGTACGGGTCATCGACGATCGGCATGAAGAAGTCGGTCGTCGCGATCAGCGCCTGCTCGTCGTTGAGGCGGTAGACGGCGGCGTCGTCGGCGGTCTCGATGCCGACCAGCAGCTCCGGCGGCACGACCATGCTCTTCGTGCCCTTGAGGATCTCGCTCAGCACGCCGGGGGCGATCTTGCAGCCGCAGCCACCGCCGTGCGACAGCGTACTCAGGCGGGGCGGTCGGTCGGCGGGTGCGTTCATGGGCTGCGGTGCGAGGGGGTTGCGAAGGCGGTAGCGAGCAAGTGTAGGAGCGCCGCCGATTCGCTGCCGGGGTCGAACAATGGCGCGCGCCGGAGACCTTGCTCGCGCAGGGTCTCCAGGAAGGCGTGGTCGTCGTGCGCGCGCGCCACGAGGCGCGCCAGCGCGTCGGCGTCGCCCGGTTCGAAATAGCCCGCGTAGTCGGCGCCGAGCAGGCCGACGTGGCCGCCGATGCGCGAGGCGAGCACGGCCGTGCCGCTCTGCACCGCCTCGATCACCACCTGCGCGCCGCCTTCCATCCGGCTGGCGTTGACGAGCAGGTGGGCGCGCCGGATGCGCTGGCGCGTCGCCGTGCGTGGCAGCTCGCCGCGCCAGCGGTAGCGCGGATTGGCCTGTTCGGTGGCGCGCGCGGCCTCGGCCAGCGCCGGGTCGAGCGCGCGACCGATGTGCTCGAAGTGCAGCTCGTGCCGCGTCGTGAGCCGGCGCGCCGCCGCCATGAAGGTGAGCGGGTCCTTCTCCGCGCGCAGGTGGCCGGCCATCACCGCATGCAGCCGGCGCACGGGCCTGGCCGCGGGGGCGAGCGCGCGCGCCGACTGCACGATCACGCTGCACTTTGCGCGCAGCGCCGGCGCCAGTTCGGCGAGCCCCTGCTCCTGCAGCACGACGAGCCGCGTCGCCTGGCGCAGCGAGCGCTGCGCGTCGGCGTCGCTCGCGATGTCGCGGTACAGGTCGGTGCCCGTCAGCACGACGATCAGCGGCCGCTCCGGATGCGCGCGCGCGAACGCGTCGATCGACGCCGCGCTGCGCCGCGCGTGCAGCGCGATGAGCACGTCGGCGGCGCCGTCGTCGTCGGCGCGCCACTGTCCGATCACGCGCGGCCGATAATCGCCTTGCAGGAAACCCGCCCAGCGCACGGCGGTGTGCCAGTTGCCGGTGTTGGCGGCGCCGAGCGCGGGCCTGACGATGGCGAGCGATCTTCGCGAGGGCCCAGGCGTGGACATCGAGGTTCCGGTCACCGATACACCGCAGCTGCGCGAGGCCGGTCGCGAACTGCTCTCGCTCGCCCTGATGGACGCGCGCAATCATACGTTGCGCGTGTTCGCGGCCTGGGAGGAGGCGCTGGCCGCGCGCGACTTCGTCGTGCCGCGCATGACCGAGCTGAACCCGCCGCTGTGGGAGCTGGGCCACGTCGGCTGGTTCCAGGAATACTGGATCGCACGCAACATGCAGCGCTCGCGCGGCCCGCGCTGCGACCCGCTGGGGCCGCGACTGGCCTCGATCGAGCCGGCTGCCGATCGCTGGTACGACTCGACCCAGGTGGCGCACGACACGCGCTGGACGCTCGACCTGCCGACGCTGGCCGCGACCCGCCAGTACCTGCTCGACACGCTCGACACCACGCTCGAGCTGCTGGACGCGCTGCCGGCCGACGATGCCGGACGCGACGATGCGCTCTACTTCTACCGGCTGGCGCTGTTTCACGAGGACATGCACGGCGAGGCCTTCACCTACATGGCGCAGACGCTCGACTTCGGCGCCCGCGCGTTCGACGCGCTGTTCCCGCCGCGCCCGCGCCACGCGCCGCTGACGCCGCTGGTCTTTCCCGCCACCCGCTGGTCGCATGGCCTGCCGAAGACGCAAGGCTTCGTGTTCGACAACGAGAAGTGGGCGCACGAGGTCGCGGTGCCGGAGTTCGAGATCGACGCCCAGCCGGTGAGCTGGCAGCAGTACGCCGAGTTCGTCGAGGACGGCGGCTACGACGAGCCGCGCTGGTGGTCGAAGGAGGGTCTGGCCTGGCTCGAGGGCGCGGGGAACGGCCGGCGCGTGCCGCGCCATGTCGAGCAGCTGCGCGGCGGCGTGCTCGCGCGGCGCTTCGGCCGGCTGTTGCGCGTGCCGCCCGCGCAGCCGGCGGTGCACGTCAGCGCGC
>JBLMVT010000167.1:0-8829 GCA_050256835.1 Betaproteobacteria bacterium
CGACGGGCGCTGGGGCGCGGCCGAACTGCGCTCGCTGAAGGCGCTGGCTACGGCCGCGCCTGACCCGCCGGCGCGGCTGCGGCCGGATCAACGCGTCGCCGGGCTGGCCGCGCGGCTCGACGCGCGCGAGCGCGAGCTGGCGATCATCGACGCCCTGCAGCGGGCGGTCGCCTCGGAGCCCGACTTCCAGCGCATCGTCGACGTGGTCGGCGACAAGCTGCGCGAGGTGTTCGCCACCGGTGACCTGAGCATCCGCTGGTGGGACGAGGCGGCCGACCGCATGCACGCGCTCTACGTCGTCGAGCACGGCCGGCGGCTCGACACGAGCGGCCCCGATCCGCAGCCGAGCGAGGCCATGCGCCGCTTCATCCGCGAGCGCCGGACGGCGGTGGTCGGCAGCATCGGCGAGCAGGAAGCGCAGGGCATCGGAACCCGGCCCGGCACCGACCAGGCGCGCAGCATCGTCGCTGTGCCCATGCTCGCCGGCGAGCGGCTGCTCGGCGCCGTGATGCTCGAGGACCACGAGCATGACCACGCGTTCGGCCCGGCCGAGGTGCGGCTGCTCGAGACGATCGCCTCCAGCCTGGGCATCGCGCTGCTGAACGCGAAGAACTACGAGGCCGAGCGCCAGCGCAGTGCCGAGCTGGCGGTGATCAACGGCATCCAGCAAGGGATCGCCGGACAGCTGAACTTCCAGAGCATCGTCGAGCTGGTCGGCGACGAGCTGCGCGAGCTGTTCGCCGGCAGCGACATCGGCATCTGGTGGTGGGACGCCGAGCGGCGCCTGGGCACGCCGCTGTACGTGTGCGAGCGCGGCGAGCGTGTCTTCGCGGACCGCGCCCCGCTTCACGTCCCGGAAGGCACGTGGCTCGACCGCACCCTGCTGCAACGCGAGCTGGTTTGCGCGAACACCGTGGCGGAGATGGACGCGCTCGACATGCGCGCCGTCGACGGCAGCGCCCGGCCGCTGTCGGTCGTGGCGGTTCCTATCGTCGCCGGCGAGCTCGTCGTCGGTCAGATCAACCTCGAGAACTACGAACGCGAGCACGCCTGGGGCCCGGCCGAGATCCGCCTGCTGACCACGGTGACCGCCAGCCTCGGCACGGCGCTGCACAACGCCCGCCTGTTCGACGAGGTGCAGCGCCGCGGCGGCGAGGCGGCGGCGCTCGCCGAGGTCGGGCGCGACCTGTCGTCCTCGCTCGACGTGGCCACCGTGATGGAGCGGATCGCGCGCCATGCGCGCGAGTTGCTCGGCGGCGACAACGCGGCGATCTTCCTGCCCGAGGCGGCCGGCACGTCGTTCCGCGCCATCGTCGCCGTCGGCGACGCCGCCGAGGCGATCCGCCGCACCGCGATCCATGCCGGCGTCGGCATCATCGGCGCCGCGGCAGCGAGCGGCCGGGCGGAGTTCGTCAACGACGCCCAGCGCGACGCGCGCGGCGTGCCGATCGCGGGCACCGTCGAGCACGACGACGAGCGCCTGATCGTGGCGCCGCTGCTGGCGGGCCACGTCGTCAAGGGCGTGATGGCGGTCTGGCGCAGCGGAGGCAGCCCGTTCGACCAGGCCGATCTGCAGTTCCTCGTCGGGCTGTCGCAGCAGGCCACCGTGGCGATCGAGAACGCGCGGCTGTTCAGCGAATCGCAGCAGGCGCTGGAACGCCAGACAGCGACGGCCGAGGTGCTGCAGACACTCGCCGGCTCGATGGCCGACGCGCAGCCGGTGTTCGAGAAGGTGCTCGACAGCTGCCAGCGCCTGCTGCGCGCGAGCCACGTGGGCATCTTCCTGAGCGCCGATGGTCAGCTGCACCGCGTGGCGGCACGTGGCATGTTCGCGGCCATCGCCGACCAGGCCTATCCGCGCCCGCTGGCCGGGTCGGTGAGCGAACGCGTGATGGCGCACGGCGACGTGCTGCACGCCGGGGACATCGCCTCGCTCGCGGACCTGCCCGACTACGTCGAGGCGCTCGTGCATGGCGTCGGCCGCTTCGCTCTGGCGAGCGCGCCGATGATCTGGCAAGGGCAGGGCATTGGCACGCTCGACATCGCGCGCGCGCCGGCCGGGCCGTTCTCGGAACGCGAGATCGATCTGCTGCGCACCTTCGCCGGCCAGGCGGTGATCGCGATCCAGAACGCGCGGCTGTTCAACGAGACGAAGGAAGCGCTCGAGCGGCAGACCGCGATGGGCGAGATCCTGCGGGTCATCAGCCGCTCGCCGACCGACGTGCAGCCGGTGTTCGACACCATCGCCTCGGCGGCGCTCGGCCTGTGCGACGCCAGCTCGGCGCTGGTGTTCACCTTCGACGGCGAGCTGATCCACCTGGCGGCGAACGCGAATGTCGATCCGCAGGCCGAGCAGGCGTGGCGCGCGGTGTTCCCTCGCCGACCGGGGCGCGACACCGCGACGGCGCGTGCCATCCTCACCGGGCAGGTCGCGATGATCCCCGACGCGCTCGCGGATCCCGAGTACGCGATCGCGACGGTGGCCGCGCAGACCGGATTCCGCAGCGCCCTGTCGGTGCCGCTGGTCCGCGAAGGCAAGCCGATCGGCGCCATTGGCGTGGGCCGGCCCGAGCCCGGGCCGTTCGGCGAGCATCAAGTCGCGATCCTGAAGACGTTCGCCGACCAGGCGGTGATCGCGATCGAGAACGTGCGCCTGTTCAACGAGACGAAGGAGGCGCTGGAACGCCAGACCGCGACTGCCGAGGTGCTGAAGGCGATCAGCGGTTCGCCCACCGACGTGCAGCCGGTGCTCGAGGCGGTGGCCGAGCGCGCGGCGCTGCTGTGCGACGCCATGCATGCCAGCGTCATGATCCTCGACGGTGATGCGCTGCAGCCGCGCGCCACCTGCACGCGCGACGGCGCGCGCAGCGCGCCGCTGCTGCCGCGCGTGCCGCTGTCGCGCGGCATGGTGACGGGCCGCGCCGTGCTCGAGCAGCACACGATCAACGTCGCCGACCTGGTGCCGCTGCTCGACACTGAGTACCCGGATGCGTGCGAGAACCAGCGCCGCTTCGGCCTGCGTGCCATGCTCGCCGTGCCGATGCTGCGCGAAGGCGAGGCGGTGGGAGCGATCTTCGCCTGGCGGCGCGAGCCGCGCGCCTTCACGCCCGAGCAGGTGGCGCTGGTCGAGACCTTCGCCGACCAGGCGGTGATCGCGATCGAGAACGTGCGGCTGTTCAACGAGACGAAGGAGGCGCTCGACCACCAGCGGGCATCGGCCGAGGTGCTGGGCGTGATCAGCAGCTCGGTGGCCGACACGCGGCCCGTGTTCGACCGCATCCTGCGCAGCTGCCGCGAGCTGTTCGGTGCCGACGAGATGGCGGTGCTGCTGGTCGACGAGGCCGGCCAGCTCACCGTTGGCGAATACCACGGCGCCGCGCGCGAGGTCATCCTGGGCACGCTGCCCGCGCCGGTCGAGCGCACGCCCGCCGGCCGTGCCATTCGCGAGCGCCACGTGCTGCACGTGGCCGACGCCCTGAACGACGCCGATGCGCCGCGCGTGCTGCGCCGCATCGCCGAGCAGGTCGGCAACTACTCGATCGCGATGGCGCCGATGCTGTGGGAGGGGCGCGGCGTCGGCACCATCCAGGTGATCCGCCAGCCGCCGCGGCCCTTCTCGGAGAAGGAGCTGGCGCTGCTCGAGAGCTTCGCCGGCCAGGCGGTGATCGCGATCCAGAACGCGCGCCTGTTCAACGAGACGCAGGAAGGCCTGGCGCAGCAGACGGCGATCGCCGGCGTGCTGAAGGTGATCAGCCAGTCGGCGTTCGACCTGCAACGCGTGCTGACGACGCTGGTCGAGAATGCGACGCGGCTGTGCGAGGCGAGCCACGGCTTCGTGTTCCGCCCCGACGGCGAGGTCTACCGGCTCGCGGTGGCGCACGGGACCTCGCCCGAGTTCGAGGCGCACATCGCGCGCATCCCGGTGCGCCCCGAGCGCGGCTACCTGATCGGGCGCGTGGTGACCGAACGGCGCCCGGTGCAGATCCTCGACGCGCTGGCCGACCCGGACTACCGGCAGGCCGAATCGCAGCGTCTGGGCGGCTACCGCACCATGCTCGGCGTGCCGATGCTGACCGGCGATCAGGTCGTCGGCGTGATCGTCGTCTGGCGCACCGAGGTGCGCGCCTTCGGCGACAAGCAGGTCGAGCTGCTGACCACCTTCGCCGACCAGGCGGCGATCGCGATCGAGAATGCACGGCTGTTCAACGAGACCCGCGAGGCGCTCGAGCGGCAGACGGCCACGGCCGAGGTGCTGAAGGTGATCAGCGCCTCGCCGACCGACGTGCAGCCCGTGCTCGACGCGGTGGCGCAGCGCGCCGGCATCCTTTGCCGCGTCGACGGCAGCCGCGTCTGGCTGCTGCGCGACGGCGTGCTGCGCGCGATGACGAGCTACGGCCCGGCCTACGCGATGCGCGATCGTGACGAGACGCTGCCCTTGCGCCGCACGTCGATCGGCGGGCGCTGCGTGCTCGATCGCCGGGTGGTGCACGTCGAGGACGTCGTCCCGCTGATGGAGACGGAATACCCGGACATCCGCGAGCTGCATGCGAGCTACGGATTCCGCACGGTGCTGAACGTCCCGCTGCTGCGCGACGGCGAGGCCGTGGGCGCGATCTCCCTGCTGCGCAACGAGGTCAAGCCGTTCACGCCGGCGGAAATCGGGCTGCTGCAGACCTTCGCCGACCAGGCGGTGATCGCGATCGAGAACGTGCGGCTGTTCAATGAGACTCAGATGGCGCTGCAACAGATCGAGCGACGCTCTGCCGAACTGGCGGAAGCGCTCGAATACCAGACGGCCATCAGTAGCGTGCTTAAGGTCATCAGTGAATCACCGACCGATGTGGCGCCGGTGTTCGATGTCATCCTCGACAACGCGACGCGCTTGTTCAGAGGGCCCATCGCGGCGGTCTATCGGTACGACGGCCAATCGATGGACGTGGTGGCCACGCGCAACTGGACATCGCAGGCCATCGAAGACGCTCATCGGATCTATGCGAAACCGGCCACGCGAAGCACGATGGGAGGGCGGGTCATCGTCGAGCGCCAGGCACTGACGATCGACGACGCCCGGAGCGATCCGGACTACGACCAGGCGCTGGCCGGGGTGGGTGGGTGGCGTCGCCTCATGGGCGCCCCGATGCTGTGTGATGGTATTCCGGTCGGTTCGATCACGATCGGCTGGCGCGAACCGGGAATGACTCCCGCTGCGCAGCTCAACCTGTTGCAGACCTTCGCCGACCAGGCGGTGATCGCCATTGAGAACGTCCGACTCATCAGCGAAACGAAGGAGGCGCTCGAGCAGCAGACGGCCACTGCCGAGGTGCTGCACGTCATCAGCGCCTCGGTGTCCGACCCGCGGCCGGTGTTCGACAAGATCCTCGACAGCTGCCAGCACCTGTTCGCCACCGAGCAGATTGGCGTCTTTCTCGCCGAGGAGGACGGCCTCGTGCACGTGGCCGCATGGCGCGGCGCGGCGCTCGACGGCGTGCGGCGCAGCTTCCCGCGGCCGGTCGACGAGACCGTCACCGCCCAGGTGATGCGCGAGCGCCGCAGCCTGCAGATCGCCGACGCCGACGCGCTCGCCGACGCGCCGGCCTCGGTGCGCGGCGTGCGCCGCTTCATCGACAACTATTCGGCGGTGTGGGCCCCGATGCTGTGGGAGGGGCGCGGCGTCGGCTCGATCTGCGTGCTGCGCTCGCCGCCGAAGCCGTTCTCGCCCAAGGAGGTGGCGCTGCTCGAGTCGTTCGCCGGCCAGGCGTCGATCGCGATCCAGAACGCGCGGCTGTTCCGCGAGGCTCAGGAGGCGCGCGCGGCAGCCGAGGCGGCCAACGAGGCCAAGAGCGCGTTCCTGGCGACGATGAGCCACGAGATCCGCACGCCGATGAACGCGGTGATCGGCATGAGCGGGCTGCTGCTGGACACCGAGCTGAACCCCGAGCAGCGCGACTACGCGGCGACGATCCGCGACTCGGGCGACGCGCTGCTCACCATCATCAACGACATCCTCGACTTCTCGAAGATCGAGGCCGGGCGGATGGATATCGAGGCGCAGCCGTTCGACCTGCGCGAATGTGTCGAGTCCGCGCTCGAACTGGTCAGCTCGCGTGCCGCCGACAAGCAGCTCGACATCGCCTACCTGTTCGACGGCGACGTGCCGCCGGCGGTGCGGGGCGACGTGACGCGGCTGCGCCAGGTGCTGCTCAACCTGGTGGCCAACGCGGTCAAGTTCACCGAGCAGGGCGAGGTGGTGCTGACGGTGTCGGCGCGGCCGTCCGAAGGCGAACTCGTCGAGCTGACCTTCAGCGTGCGCGATACCGGCATCGGCCTGACCGAGGACGCCATGGGCCGGCTGTTCCGCAGCTTCAGCCAGGCCGACAGCAGCACGACGCGCAAGTACGGCGGCACCGGGCTCGGTCTGGCGATCAGCCGTCGGCTGGCCGAGCTGATGGGCGGCCGCATGTGGGCCGAAAGCGCCGGCCCGGGGCGCGGCTCGACCTTCGCGTTCACGATCCGCGCGCCGCGCGCCGAGTCGCCGCGCGCCGACCGGCGCGATTTCGCCGGCCGCCAGCCGGGCCTGGCCGGGCACCGCCTGCTGGTCGTCGACGACAACGCCACCAACCGCAAGGTGCTCGCGCTGCAGGCCGCCAAGTGGGGCATGGCCCCACGCGACACCGAGTCGCCGGCGCAGGCGATCGACTGGCTGCGCGAGGGCGAGCACTTCGACCTGGCGATCCTCGATATGCACATGCCTCAGATGGACGGCGTCGAACTGGCGCGCCACCTGCGGGCGCTCGACGCGCGGCTGCCGCTGGTGCTGTTCAGCTCGCTCGGGCGGCGCGAGGCGGGCGACGCCGACGGGCTGTTCGCCTCGCACCTCGCCAAGCCGATACGCCAGAGCCAGCTGTTCGACACACTGGTCTCGCTGCTGGCGCGCGAGGCGCCGGCGCAGCCGCGCGCGCCGGCCGCACCGGACAGGCCGCGCATCGACCCGCATTTGGCCGCACGCCATCCGCTGCGCATCCTGCTGGCCGAAGACAACGTGGTGAACCAGAAGCTCGCCTTGAGGCTGCTGCAGCAGATGGGCTACCGGGCCGACGTCGCCAGCAACGGGATCGAGGCCGTCGAGTCGGTGGCGCGCCAACCCTACGACGTCGTGCTGATGGACGTGCAGATGCCCGAGATGGACGGGCTGGAGGCCTCGCGCCGGCTCAATGCGAACGGCGCGCGCCCGCGCATCGTCGCCATGACCGCCAACGCGATGGCAGGCGACCGCGAGATGTGTCTGGCTGCCGGCATGGACGACTACCTGACCAAACCGATCCGAGTCGAGGCGCTGGTCGAAGCGCTGCTGCGCACGCCGGCGCGACCGCAGGAGCAACCGCATGACTGAACCCGCCGCGCCGATCGACCGCGCGACCTTCGCCGAGCTGCAAGCCACGGCCGGCGCGGAGTTCGTCGGCGAGCTGGTTGACACCTTCCTCGCCGAGGCGCCGGCGATGTTCGCCGAACTGCGCGCGGCGCACGCCGCGCAAAGTGCCGAGCGGTTCCGCCGCGCGGCGCATTCGCTCAAGTCGAACGGCAACACCTTCGGCGCGCTGGTCTTCGGCAACCTGGCGCGCGGGCTCGAGCTCGGCGGGCTGCCGGGCGCCGGCGAGGCGGCCGGCATCGACGCGCTGGATGCCGAATTCGCGCGGGTGGCGACGGCGCTGCGGGGGTTGCGCGATGGCTGACCGGGCGCGACTGCTCGTCGCCGACGACAACAAGGTCAACCGGCTGCTGCTGGCGCGCAGCCTCGAGCTGCTCGGCCACAGCGTGGCCAGCGCCGAGAACGGCCGCGTCGCGCTCGACATGCTGAAGCGCGAGGCGTTCGACCTGCTTCTGCTCGACATGGAGATGCCCGAGCTCGACGGCTTCCAGGTGATGGAGCGGTTGGCCGCGGACGCGCGGCTGCGCGACCTGCCGGTGATCGTCACCAGCTCGCTCGAGGGCGTGGCCAGCATCGTGCGGTGCATCGAGCTGGGCGCCGAGGATTACCTGCACAAGCCGGTCAACCCGGTGCTGCTGAAGGCGCGCGTCGGCTCGAGCCTGGAGAAGAAGCGCCTGCGCGACCAGCAGAAGGCGCTCGTGCGGCGCTTCGCCACTTCCGAGGTGGCCGACGACCTGGCGCAGTCGGGCTTCGCGCTCGGCGGGCGGCGCGTGCAGGGCACGGTGATGTTCGCCGACCTGCGTGGCTTCACCGCGCTCGCGGAGTCGCAGCCGCCTGAGGAGACGATCGAGCTGCTCAACACCTGGTACACGCTGATGTTCGACGCCATCGCCGGCGCCGGCGGTGTCGTCAACCAGATGATCGGCGACGGGCTGATGGCGATCTTCGGCGCGCCGCTGCCGCTGGCCGAGCCGGCGCTGGCGGCGGTGCACGCCGCGCTCGACATGGCCGAGATGATCGAGCTGCTCAACGTCGAGCGCGCCGCGCAGGGCAAGGCCACGCTCTCGATGGGCATCGGCATCGCCAGCGGCGAGATGATTGCCGGCTACACCGGCACCCAGGCGCGCGCCACCTACACCTGCGTCGGCGACACGGTGAACGTGGCGGCGCGGCTCGAGCAGCACACCAAGGCGGTCGGGCGCGCGATCCTCGTCGACGCCGACACCCGCGTCGCGCTCGGCGAGCGCGTGGCGGCGGAGCCGCTGGGCGAGGTGGTGCTGAAGGGTAAGGCGGCGGCGGTGAACGTGTTCGCGGTGGGCTCGCGCTGATCGGGCCTGCTTCGCTTGGCGCGCGTTGCGGCGCGCTCGGCGTGCGGGGCGCTCGGCGTGGCAGGTGTCCCGGGG
>JBLMVT010000168.1:0-3485 GCA_050256835.1 Betaproteobacteria bacterium
GGTCGCCTGGCTAGCTGCGCGGCACGCCGGCGTTGAAGGCACAGCCTTCGAACGCCGATGCGCCCGCCCGCGAGCGTGGGCCGGAGAACGCAGGTGCCGCCCCCGCCCTGCCGCAGCGGCCTGCCGCACGCAGCTACGACGACTCAGCGCCCCGGCTCGATCGTCAGAACGTCCTGCCCCGGCCCCTGCGCCCACAGCGGCACGTACTCGACCTTGCGCCAGCGCTCGACGAAGCTGCGGTAGCGCGGCGCGAAGAACAGCCCCGACTGGCCGCTCGAATGCATGAAGCGCGAGCGGCTCGGGTCGCCCAGGTCGTAGAGCGCGCGCAAGGATGGGCCGTGCTCGTCGAGGTAGCGCTCGCCGGTGGTCGCGTCGGCGCGCAGGTTGACGCGCGAGACGTCGAGCGTGTAGGTGTCGCCGCCGACCGGCGCGCGCAGCTCGAACAGCGGCGCCAGCGCCTTCACCTTCGAGAACGGCCGGTGCTCGGAGCGCGCCACGTGCACGCGGTCCCAGCGCCAGGCCGACACGTCGGTGCCGTAGGCGGCCTGCAGTTCGTCGAGGGCGCGAGTCAGCGCGGCATCGGCCTGCATCGCGCAGGTCTCCTTCACCCGCGGCGTGGCCTTGTCGTCGCACCACCAGGCGTCGTCGCGCGCCAGCACGCCTTCGAGCGCCTCGCGGAACGGCCGGCCGCCGATGGTGCGCTCGAACAGCGGCTGGCCGATCTCGTCGGCGAAGATGCCGCGCGTGAGTTGGCGCGTCCAGGCCCAGAAGATCAGCGGCGCGGCGCGCTCGCCGGTCATGCGGCCATCGAAGCCTTCGAGCGCGTGCTTGGCCGCCGCGGCCAGCGGGTGGCTCGAGGTCGCCTTGCGCAGCCACGGCAGCAGCGGGTCGGCGGCCAGCGAGCGCTGGTCGGCCTGCATCGCCGCGAAGCTTGCGAGCGTGTGCTTGGGCGTCGCCTCGAGCAGTTGCTCGATGCGCTCGTAGCGCCATGGCGCGGTCCACTCGCTGGTCAGGTAGTACGGGTAGCCGGGCGGCGTGACGCGCTGATTGGCGGTGGCGATCCAGCCCCGCGGCGGGTCGACCTCGCGTGGTGTGAGCGCCGGGTCGAGGAAGCCGGCCCAGTCGTAGCGCGCGTCCCAGCCCGGCGCGGGCACCAGCCCCTTAAGGTCGTTGTCGGGCTTGCGCAACGGCACACGGCCGGCCGAGACCTCGGCGATGTGGCCGTCGCGGTCGGCGACGACCATGTTCTGCATCGGCGCGACGTACTTCGCCGACGCGGCGACGAACTCGGCCGCGCTGCGCGCACGGTTCATTGCCAGGCTGGCGTCGAGCGTGCCGGTGTCGGCGTCGAGCGCGGTCCAGCGCATCGCGATGGCGTAGGTCGGTGCGTTGGCCGGGCCGGTGAGCCCGTCGGCCACGCCGGCGTCGGAGATCACCGGGCCGTGGCGCGTGCGGCGCACAGTCATCGCCACATCGGCGGCGCCCTTCACCTTGATCGTCTCGGTCGCCGTCTCGAAAGGTGCCCAACCTTCGGGCGTCTGGTAGCGCGACGGGTCGTCGGGCTTGATGCGTTCGAGGTAGAGGTCCTGCACGTCGGGCCCGGTGTTGGTGAAGCCCCAGGCGATGTGCTCGTTCTGCCCCAGCACGACCAGCGGCAGGCTGGGCAGCGTCGCGCCGGCCTCCTTCAGCCCGGGTGCGTCGATGCGCGCGAAGTACCACAGCGCCGGCGCGGAGAGCTTGAGGTGCGGGTCGTTGGCCAGCAGCGGCTTGCCGCTCACGGTGTGCGAGCCGGCGACAACCCAGTTGTTCGAGCCGACGCCGTCCAGCCCCGACTCGGGCGCGGCGCGCTCGATCGCGGCCAGCCGCGTGCCGTCGAGGCTGGCCGCGACCTGCCATTGGCGCAGCAGCGCGCCGTAGTCGGCGGTCGGCAGCGGCTGCTCGCCCGGGTAGGGTGGCAGCAGCTCGTCGATGCGCTCGACCGGCAGCCGCTGCGCCAGGCGCATGCGCAGCAGCTCGCTGGTCCAGTTGCCGCCCAGGTCCCAGGCCATCATGATCAGCCAGCCCAGGCTGTCGGCTGGCTGCCAGTGCTCGGGGTGCAGGCCGAGGATCACGAACTCGGGCGGGCGCGCGCGCATCGTGTGGTCGAGGAAGGCGTTGATGCCGGCGGTGTAGGCGAGGATGCTGGCACGCGCCTCGCCGGTCGTCCGCGCCCACTGCGCCTCGGCGGCACGGTGTACGCCGAGTGCACGCAGGAAGCGGTCGGCGTCGAGCGCCCCGGGGCCGAAGGCCTCGGCCAGCCGGCCGGCCGCGATGCGCCGGTGCGTCTCGAGCTGCCAGAGCCGGTCCTGCGCGTGCACGAAGCCCAGGCCGAACATCGCGTCGTCGGCCGAAGCGGCGTGGATCGTCGGGATGCCATCGGCGTCGCGCTCGATGCGCACCGCGCCGTGCACGCCGGGCAGCGCGATCGTTCCGCTCGTCTGCGGCAGCGCGCGCCATGCGTAGATCGCCGCCGCGGCCGCCAGCAGCAGGACCAGCAGCAGCACGGTCAGGATGCCGCGGCGCAGCCAACGCGTCGTCGTCGCCATCGTTGGTCTCCGGGTCGGTCGAGGCACCAAGGCTAACCGCTCGGGCGCGCGGCCGAATCGGGAGTTGTTCGCGCCGAATTGGCGCCGGCGGCGGCCGCTGTTCGGGCCATTGCCGCAGCGGCCGGCGGGAACAATCGGCCGCTCACGATGGCCTCGCTGCTCGCCGACACCACGCCCCGCCGCACGCGCTCGCCCGCGACATTGCCGCCGACGACGACGCTGCCGACGCGCATCCGCGCCTGGCTGAACGGCCACCCGTGGGCGCCGCCGAGCGGCGCAGCGTCGCGCGGCGCAATGCTGCTGCCGGCACAGCGCGACTTCGTGCACGAGCTGGCCGACCTGCGCAGCGTCGAGGCCGGCCGGCTGCAGTTCGCCGTCTGGCGCGCGCGCTCGCTGCAGGACCTGTGGCACCTGCGCGTGGCGGTGTTCGCCGCCATCGCCCACCGGCTCGGCCAGCAGGAGGCCGAGGCGCGACTCTTGCGTCTGAACCGCCACTTTCCGACGCGCTCGCCGCGCTCGGGACTCGGCGCCCTGCTCACCGCCCCGGGTCCGCTGGCGCGCTGACGGTCGACCCCGATCCCCGTCCTCTCGCGGTTGCGCTCGGCGTGCGGGGCGCTCGGCGCGGCAGGTGGCCCAACGACCACCGCGGCACGCCACCTGATGGCGTGCCACCGTAGAGGTTGCAGGGCGGGGGTGGCGCCTGCGGGCGCAGGCCCCATTCGCGGTCGCCTGGCTGGCTGAATGGCACACCGGCGTTGAGGACACGGCTTGTGCATGCCGAGGCGCCCGCCCGCGAGCGTGGGCCGGAGAACGCAGGTGCCGCCCCCACCCTGCCGCAGCGGCGTCGGCACACGGATCTCCCTTCAGCCGCGCGCCCCGAACGCGAGCCTGAGCCCGAGC
>JBLMVT010000169.1:0-4666 GCA_050256835.1 Betaproteobacteria bacterium
GTGCCGCTGGTGTTCCTGCAGAACATCACCGGCTTCATGGTCGGCAGGAAGTACGAGAACGAAGGCATCGCCAAGCACGGCGCCAAGATGGTGACGGCGGTGGCGACGGCGACGGTGCCGAAGTTCACCGTCATCATCGGCGGCAGCTTCGGCGCCGGCAACTACGGCATGTGCGGGCGCGCCTACTCGCCGCGCTTCCTGTGGATGTGGCCGAACGCGCGCATCAGCGTGATGGGCGGCGAGCAGGCGGCGAGCGTGCTGGCGACGGTGAAGCGCGACGGCGTCGAGGCGCGTGGCGGACACTGGGCCGCCGAGGAGGAGGAAGCCTTCAAGGCGTCGATCCGCGCGCAGTACGAGCACCAGGGCCACCCCTACTACGCGAGCGCGCGGCTGTGGGACGACGGCGTCATCGACCCGGCCGACACGCGCCGCGTGCTGGCGCTGGCGATCAGCGCCAGCCTGAACGCGCCGATCCCCGAGCAGCCCCGCTTCGGCGTGTTCCGCATGTGAGCGAGATGGGCGAGAACGTCTACCTCACGGCCGAGCACGAACTGCTGCGCGACCAGGTCGCGCGCTTCGTCGAGCGCGAGGTCGAGCCGTACGGCGCGCAGTGGGAGGAAGCCGGCTGCGTGCCGCGCGAGGTGCTGCGCCGGATGGGCGCGGCCGGCATGCTCGGGCTGATGGTCGCGCCCGAGTACGGTGGCGCCGGCGCCGACGCGCTCGCCAACCTGGTGTTCGCCGAGGGCCTGTCGCGCTCGACCTTCGGCGGCTTCGTCGTCACCGTGCTCGTGCACACCGACATGGCCAGCCCGCACCTGCGCCACGCCGGCAGCCCGGCGCAGCTCGACCGCTGGATGCGTGGCGTGACCCGCGGCGAGACGATCACCGCGGTGGCGATCACCGAGCCCGGCGCGGGCTCCGACGTGGCCGGCATCCGCACGCGCGCGCGCCGCGACGGCGACCACTGGGTGCTCGACGGCAGCAAGCTGTTCATCACCAACGGCGTGCACGCCGACCTGTATTTCGTCGCCGCGCGCACCGGCGCGGCGCGCCACGCGATCAGCATGTTCGCGGTCGAGCGCGGCACGCCGGGCTTCAGCGTCGGCCGCGCGCTGAAGAAGACCGGCTGGCTGTGCTCGGACACCGCGGAGCTGGTGTTCGACGGCTGCCGCGTCCCGGCCGGGAACCTGCTCGGCGAGGAAGGCCAGGGCTTTCGCGCGGTGATGAAGAACTTCCAGACCGAGCGCATCGCGCTCGGCGCGATGGCGGTCGGCCACTGCACGCGCGCGCTCCAACTCACGCTCGAGCACGTGCGCACGCGCCAGGCGTTCGGCGCCACGCTGTGGGACAAGCAGGTGATCCGCCAGCGGCTGTCGATGCTCGATGCGAAGACGCGCGCCGCGCGCCAGTACCTCTACCACTGTGCCTGGCTGGTCACGCAGGGGCGCGACGTGGTGCAGGACGTGTCGCTGCTGAAGGCGCTGACCGGCGAGCTGGTCAACGAGGTCGTGGGAAGTTGCCAGCAGTTCCACGGCGGCATGGGCTACATCCGCGAGACCGCGATCGAGCGCCTGTGGCGCGACGCGCGCATCCTCGCGATCGGCGGCGGCGCCACCGAGGTGATGCTCGACGAGGCCGCCAAGCGCTATTGACGGGAGACGACCGTGACCATGCTCGACATCCGCCGCCCCTCGCCGCAAATCGCCGAGGTCTGGCTGAACCGTCCCGAAGTGCGCAACGCCTTCAACGAGGCGCTGATCGCCGAGCTCGCCGAGGCGTTCCGCGTGCTGCCGGCCGACCCGGCGCTGCGCGTGATCGTGCTGGGCGGCCACGGCAAGGCGTTCTGCGCCGGCGCCGACCTGAGCTGGATGCGCGCCATGGCCGGCTACGACTGGGAGCAGAACCGCGGCGATGCCGGCCGGCTGGCCGACATGCTGTGGTCGATCTGGAACTGCGCGCTGCCGGTGGTCGGACGGATCCACGGCGACTGCTATGCCGGCGGCATCGGGCTGGCCGCGGTGTGCGACGTGCTGATTGCCGCGGAGGGCATGCACTTCTGCCTGAGCGAGGCCCGGCTCGGCCTGATGCCGGCGACGATCGGGCCGTACGTCGTGCGCGCGCTCGGCGAGCAGGCGGCGCGGCGCTACTTCCTGACCGCCGAGCGCTTCGACGCGGCCACCGGGCTGCGCCTGGGCTTCGTGCACGAGGTCTGCGCCGCCGAGGCGCTCGACGCCCGGGTCGCCGAAGTGGTCGCGCTGCTCGCCGCCAACGGGCCCGAGGCGGTCAAGGCCTGCAAGCGGCTGGTCAAGGATCTCGCCGGCGCGCCGATCGACGAGGCGCTGCGCGCCGAGACCGCGCGCCGCATCGCCGACATCCGCGCCAGCGACGAGGGCCGCGAGGGCGTCGCGGCGTTCCTCGCCAAGCGCGCGCCGGCCTGGCAGTCGGGGTGAGACGTGGGCGGCGCTTCGCTCGACACCGCGCAGCTCGTCGCCCTGGCCGCGGCGCTCGGCTGGGCCAGCGGGCTGCGGCTGTACGCCGTGCTCGCACTGACCGGACTCGCGGGCGCGACCGGCCTGGTGCAGCTGCCGTCGGGCCTCGCGGTGCTGCAGCAGCCGGTGGTGATCGGCGCGAGCCTGTTCATGCTGGTGCTTGAGTTCTTCGCCGACAAGATCCCCGGCGTCGACACGCTGTGGGACCTGGTGCACACGCTGGTGCGCATCCCGGCCGGGGCGGCGCTGGCGGCGGCGGTGTTCGGCGCCGACCATGCGAGCTGGGCGATCGTCGCGGCGCTGCTCGGCGGCACGCTGGCGGCGACGGCGCACGTGTCCAAGGCGACGACGCGCGCGGCCATCAACACCTCACCCGAGCCGTTCACCAATGTCGGGCTGTCGCTGGTCGAGGACGGCATCGTGCCGGCCGCGCTGTGGCTCGCGGTGGCGCACCCGGTCGCGTTCTTCGTCGCGCTGGTGCTCGCGCTCGCCGTGATGGTCGCGCTGATCGTGCTGCTGTCGAGGTTCCTGCGCCTGCTGTGGCGCCGCGTGCGCGGCGCGCCGCCGTTGAAAGAAGCCAAGGCCTGATGCCATGTTCAAGAAGATCCTGATCGCCAACCGCGGAGAGATCGCCTGCCGGGTGGCGGCCACCGCGCGGCGCCTGGGCGTGCGCACCGTCGCCGTCCATTCCGACGTCGACGCCGACGCGAAGCACGTCCATGCCTGCGACGAGGCCGTGGCGATCGGCGCGGCGCCGCCGCGCGAGAGCTACCTGCGCCAGGACCGCATCCTCGCCGCCGCCAAGGAAACCGGCGCCGAGGCCGTGCACCCGGGCTACGGCTTCCTGAGCGAGAACGAGGCGTTCGCGCAGGCCTGCGCCGACGCGGGGCTGGTCTTCATCGGCCCGCCGCCGGCGGCGATCGCCGCGATGGGCAGCAAGTCGGCTGCCAAGACGCTGATGGAGCGCGCCGGCGTGCCGCTCGTTCCCGGCTACCACGGCGACAAGCAGGACGCCGACCACCTCATGGGCGAGGCCGACCGCATCGGCTACCCGGTGCTCATCAAGGCCAGCGCCGGCGGCGGCGGCAAGGGCATGCGCCGCGTCGACCGGCCCGAGGACTTCATCGCCGCGCTCGCCGCGTGCCAACGCGAGGCGAAGTCGAGCTTCGGCGACGACCGCGTGCTGGTCGAGCGCTACCTGACGCGGCCGCGCCACATCGAGATCCAGGTCTTCGCCGACGCGCAGGGACAGTGCGTGTCGCTGTTCGAGCGCGACTGCTCGGTGCAGCGGCGCCACCAGAAGGTGCTGGAGGAAGCGCCCGCGCCCGGCATGAGCGCGACGCGACGCGCCGAGATGGGGCTGGCGGCGGTGGCGGCGGCGCGCGCGGTCGGCTACGTCGGTGCAGGCACGGTCGAGTTCATCGCCGAGGAGGTCGAGGACGGCGACCTGCGCTTCTACTTCATGGAGATGAACACCCGGCTGCAGGTCGAGCACCCGGTGACCGAGGCGGTGACGGGCTTCGACCTCGTCGAATGGCAGCTGCGCGTGGCCTGTGGCGAGCCGTTGCCGGTGCGGCCGGAGGCGCTGACCGCGCCGCGCGGCCACGCCATCGAGGCGCGGCTGTGCGCCGAGAACCCGGCCGCCAACTTCCTGCCGGCGACCGGCACGCTCGACGTGCTGCGCTGGCCCGAACACGTCGCGTTCGTGCGCAACGCCGACGCCAACCCGCTGCACGACCCGGCGCCGGTGCGCATCGACGCCGGCGTGCGCGAGGGCGACCCGATCACGCCCTACTACGACCCGATGATCGCCAAGCTGATCGTCTGGGGCGAGGACCGCCAGCAGGCGCTGGCGCGGCTCGACGCGGCGCTCGCCGCCACCCACATCGTCGGCCTGCACAACAACGTCGCCTTCCTGCGCCGCGTCGTCGCCAGCGCGTCGTTCGCCGATGCCGACCTCGACACCGCGCTGATCGAGCGCGAGCGCGCCGCGTTGTTCGAGGCGCCGCCGCTGGCGCTCGAGATCGTCGCCGCGGGCGTGGTCGCGCACGAGCTGGCGCGCGAGCGGCGCGACGAGTCGGCCGACCCGTGGTCCAGGCGCGACGGCTTCCGGCTGCACGGCGCGGCGGCGCGCCGCTTCGACTTCGAGGTCGACGGCGCGCACCGCACGGTGCGGC
>JBLMVT010000170.1:0-22616 GCA_050256835.1 Betaproteobacteria bacterium
GAGCTTGGCCAGCAGATCGCCGCGCACCGCGGGGAGCAGGTGATAGCGCGCGAGCGCGGGCTCGTCGCGCAGCGCGTCGACGACCTCGAGCCCGGCCGCGGGGCCGAACGCCATCGCCAGCGCGACCGCGCGGTTCAGCTCGACCACCGGCGACGGCGCGAGCGCGGCCAGCGCGTCGTAGAGCGCGGCGATGCGCGGCCAGTCGGTCGCCTCGGCGCTGTTCGCGCGCGCATGGCAGGCCGCGATCGCCGCCTGCAGCGCGTACGGGCCGAGCGCGCCGCCGAGCGCCTCGGCGCGCGCGAGCGCGGCCAGCCCCCGGCGGATCGCCAGCCCGTCCCAGCGGGCACGGTTCTGCTCGAGCAGCAGGATCGGCTCGCCGTCCGGCCCGGTGCGCGCGCGCGAGCGCGAGGCCTGGATCTCCATCAGCGCCAGCAGGCCCTGCACCTCGGGCTCGCGCGGCGCCAGGGCGGCCAGCACGCGGCCCAGCCGCAGCGCCTCCTCGCACAGCGCCGGGCGCATCCAGTCGTCGCCTGCGCTCGCCGCATAGCCTTCGTTGAAGACGAGGTAGATCACCTCGAGCACCGATGCCAGCCGCTCGGCACGCTGCTCGGCGCGCGGCACCTCGAACGGCACCCGCGCCTCGGCCAGCGTGCGCTTGGCACGCACGATGCGCTGCGCGATGGTCGGCTCGGGAACGAGGAAGGCGCGCGCGATCTCGGCCGTTGCCAGCCCGCCGAGCAGGCGCAGCGTCAGCGCGACGCGCGCCTCGGTCGCGAGCACCGGATGGCAGGCCGTGAACATCAGGCGCAGCAGGTCGTCGCCGATGTCGTCCGCGTCGGCCAGCGTCTCGGCCACGTCGGGCACGAGGTGGCGCTGCTGCGCCTGCAGATCCCGGCCCAGCTCCTCGTGCTTGCGCTCGTGCAGCGCGCGCTGGCGCAGCTGGTCGAGCGCGCGGTGCTTTGCCGCCTGCATCAGCCAGGCCGCGGGGTTGTCGGGCACGCCGTCGACCGGCCAGTGCTCGAGCGCGGCGACCAGCGCGTCGTGCGCCAGTTCCTCGGCCAGGCCGGCGTCGCGCACCAGGCGCGCGACGCCGGCGACGATCTTCGCCGACTCGATGCGCCAGACGGCGTCGATCGCGCGCTGGACCGGGCTCACCCGCGCCGCTGCATTGCCGGGAAGCCCTGCGCGACACGCTGCACGTCGGGCGGGAAGTCGCCCAGCTCCTGCACCTGGCGCACCTCGATCGTCTCGTCGGCGCTGCCCGGGCAGCGCGTCGCCCACTCGACGGCCGCCGCCTTCGAGGGCACGTCGATCAGCCAGTAGCCGCCGAGCACCTCCTTGGCCTCGGCGAACGGGCCGTCGGTGACCTTCGGTCTGCCAGCGGCGAACGACACGCGCGCGCCCATCGACGGCGGGTGCAGCCCGTCGCAGGCGATCAGCACGCCGGCGCGCTGCAGCGATTCGTTGTACTTCATCATCGCCGCGACGCGCTCGACATCGTCGGGCACCGTGCCCGGCGCGGCGCTCTCGTAGCCCTTCGGGATCATCAGCATCATGAAGCGCATGGCCGGCTCCTCAGCGCTTCTCGCGCGCGGCGATCTCGGCGCGCTGGCGCTCCTCCTGCGCGCGCAGCTCGGGCGTGAACTGAGGCCCGAAGTCGTCGGCCTCGAACACCTGGCGGATCTCCAGTTCCGACTCCTGGAACGGGCTGCGGCGCGCCCATTCGATCGCCTCGTCGAGCGAGCGGCACTGCCACAGCCAGAAGCCGGCGATCAGCTCCTTGGTCTCGGCGAACGGGCCGTCGATCACCGTGCGCCGGTTGCCGTCGAAGCGAACGCGCGCGCCGCGAGCGCTCGGGTGCAGGCCCTCGGCGGCGAGCATCACGCCGGCCTTCACCAGTTCCTCGTTGAAGCGTCCCATCTCCGCGAGCACCTGCTCGCTCGGCATCACGCCGGCTTCGGTGTTGCGGTCGGCGCGGACCATGACCATGAATCGCATCTGTCTCTCCTTCGGTTGGGCGAACGCCGATCAGCGCTCATCGACACGACGAACGGGCCGTGGCCGGATCGACAGCGCCCGCGGGCGATGTTGTAACGGCGTGTGACTACAGCCTCGCGGCGAGCGCGCGCGTCAGCTCGGCCGCCGGCACCTCGCGGCAGCCGCTCGCGTTCTGCCCCGACCACAGCGGCGTGAACTCGTCGCTGCCGCGTGCCTCCGCCTGCGCGCGCAGCGGCGCGAGCGCCGCGGCGGCCACCGGGAACGCCGGCGCCACGGGGCTGATCGGCCCGAATTCGCGCACCAGCCGGTTGACGATGCCGCGCGCCGGCCGGCCGGTGAAGACGTTGGTGATCGCGGTGTGGCGGGCGCGCGCGGTGTCCTTCAGCGCCGCACGGTGCAGCGCGCCGGTCGTCGCCTCCGGGCACAGCAGGTAGGCGGTGCCGACCTGCACGCCGGCCGCGCCGAGCGCGAGCGCGGCGGCCACCCCGTCGGCATCGGCGATGCCGCCGGCGGCGATCACCGGCACGCGCATCGCGCGCACCACCTGCGGCAGCAGCGCGAAGGTGCCGAGCTGCGTCGTCAGGTCGTCGGTCAGGAACAGGCCGCGGTGGCCGCCGGCCTCGGCACCCTGAGCGATCACCGCGTCGACGCCGCGCGCCTCGAGCCAAAGCGCCTCCTCGACCGTGGTCGCGGAGGCGAGGATCTTCGGGCGCCAGCGCCGCACGCGCTCGAGCAGCGCCGGGTCGGGCAGGCCGAAGTGGAAGCTGAGCACGGGCGGCTCGAACTCGGCCAGCAGCTCCGCGGCCCCGGCGTCGAACGGCCGCCGCCCCGGGCCCGGGGGAACAGCCGCCGGGTCGATGCCGAACTCGGCGTAGCACGGTGCCAGCGCGGCACGCCAAGCCGACTCCCGCGCCGGGTCGGGCGCCGGGTTGGTGTGGCAGAAGAAATTGACGTTGAACGGCTTGCGCGTGCCCGCGCGCAGCGACGCCAGCTCGCTGCGCAGCGCGTCGGGCCCGAGCAGCGCGCAGGGCAGCGAGCCGAGCGCGCCGGCGTTGCTGACCGCGACGGCGAGCGCGCTTGCCTGCACGCCGGCCATCGGGGCCTGCACGATGGGCAACTCGATGCCGAGCAGGGTGGTGAGCGCGGTCACGGCAGTCTCCTCTTCGCGAGCCGGCGGTTGTACCGCGATTCATCGACCCGCGCGGCGCCGCGGGCTATCGGGTAGGCTCGCCGGCCGATGCCCGACTCCGCCGCTCCCGCCGCCCGCGCCGAAGCGGGGCGCCCGCTGCACCTGCCGAGCGGCTTGGCGCTCGCCACCGTCGGCGCGATCGCCTTCTCGGGCAAGGCGATCATCGTCAAGCTGGCCTACCGCTACGGTGTCGACGCGGTCACGCTGATCATGCTGCGCATGCTGTTCGCGCTGCCGCTGTTCGTGGCGCTCGCCTGGTGGGCTGGGCGCGGCAAGCCGCCGCTGGCAAGGCGCGACATGCTGGCGATCGCCGGACTCGGCTTCTCGGGCTACTACCTCGCGAGCTTCCTCGACTTCGCCGGGCTCGCCTACGTCACCGCCGGCTTCGAGCGGCTGGTGCTCTACCTCAACCCGACGCTGGTGCTGCTGCTCGGCTGGCTGCTGTTCAAGCGCCGCTTCGGCGCGCGCCAGCTCGCATCGCTGGCGGTCAGCTATGCCGGCGTGCTGCTCGTCTTCGGCCACGAGCTGAAGAGCGAGGGCCCCGACGTCGCGCTCGGCGCGCTGCTGGTGTTCGCCAGCGCCGCCAGCTACGCGCTTTACCTCGTCTACAGCGGCGAGGAGGTCAAGCGGCTGGGTTCGCTGCGCCTGACCGGGCTGGCGACCTCGGTGGCCTGCGTGCTGTGCATCGCGCAGTTCGTGCTGCTGCGACCGCTGTCGGCGGCGACCACGGTGGCGCCACAGGTGATCTGGCTGTCGCTGCTCAACGCCACCGCCTGCACCTTCGCGCCGGTCCTGATGGTGATGATGGCCATCGAGCGCATCGGGCCCACGATGGCCGCGCAGACGGGCATGATCGGCCCGATGAGCACCATCCTGATGGGCGTCGTCATCCTCGGCGAGCCGTTCACGGCATGGATCGCCGCCGGCTCGGCGCTGGTCATCGCCGGCGTGTGGCTGCTGACACGCTGGCGGTGAAGGATCCGATGAAGTCCGCGCTGTCGCTCCTGCTCGCGCTGCTGGTCGCCGCCGCGACCGCGTCGGCGTTCGAGGTGCGCACCTACGACGTGCCCAAGGGCGCGCGGCCGCACGACGTGGCGCCGGACCCGAGGCCCGGCGGGCCGGTGTGGTACACGGCGCAGGGGCAGGGCGCGCTCGGGCGGCTCGAACCGGCCACCGGCAAGACCGAGCAGATCGCGCTCGGCGAAGGTTCGGCGCCGCACGGCGTGATCATCGGCCCCGACGGCGCACCCTGGGTGACCGACGGCGGGCTGAACGCCGTTCTGCGCATCGACCCGGTCACGCACGCGGTGAAGCGCTACCCGCTGCCGGTGGCATCCAACGTCAACCTCAACACCGCGACCTTCGACAAGGAGGGCCGGCTGTGGTTCACCGGCCAGTCGGGCTGGACCGGCCGCGTCGAGCCGGCCGGCGGCAAGGTCGAGGCCTGGCCGGCGCCGCGCGGCGTCGGACCCTACGGCATCGCGACCACCCCGGCCGGCGAGGTGTATGTCGCCTCGCTGGCCGGCAGCTACCTCGGCCACGTCGACCGCGTCGGCGGCAAGCTGATGCCGATTAATCCGCCAACGCCGGATGCCGGCGTGCGCCGCGTGTGGAGCGACTCGCACGGGCGGCTGTGGGTCAGCGAGTGGTTCGCCGGCAAGCTCGGCAGGTACGACCCGGCCGCGCGCAGCTGGCGCGAGTGGCAGCTGCCCGGCGCCGCGCCGCGGCCCTACGCGGTGTGGGTCGACGAGCGCGACGTGGTGTGGCTGTCGGACTTCGCGGCCGACGCCATCGTCCGCTTCGACCCGGCCAGCGAGCGCTTCGAGCGTGTGCCCGGCCGCGCGAGCGGCGTGCGCCAGCTGCTCGGCCGCGCCGGCGAGGTGTGGGGCGCCGAGTCGGGGGCGGACCGGCTGATCGTCGTCCGGCACTGAAAGCGAGGAAGCATCGATGGATCTCGGCATCGCAGGTCGCTGGGCGCTGGTGTGCGCCGCGAGCAGGGGGCTGGGGAAGGGCTGCGCCGCCGCGCTGGCGCGCGAGGGCGTCAACGTGGTCGTGACCGCGCGCGGCGACGAGGCGTTGCAGGCGACGGCGGTCGAGCTGCGTGCGCTGGCGACCGGCATCGAGGTGCGCGCGGTGGCAGGCGACATCACCACGCCGGTCGGTCGCGCGGCGGCGCTCGCCGCCTGCCCGCAGGTCGACATCCTCGTCAACAACGCCGGCGGTCCGCCGCCGGGCGACTTCCGCGGCTGGGACCGCGACGCCTGGATCGCCGCGCTCGACGCCAACATGCTGACGCCGATCGAGCTGATGAAGGCAGTCGTCGACCCGATGCTGGCGCGCGGCTTCGGCCGCATCGTCAACATCACCTCGGCGGCGGTGAAGGCTCCGATCGGCATCCTCGGGCTGTCGAACGGCGCACGCTCGGGGCTGACCGGTTTCGTCGCCGGACTCGCGCGCCAGACCGCGGCGAAGAACGTCACCATCAACAACCTGTTGCCCGGCGCGTTCGACACCGACCGGCTGCGCGCGACCATGGCCGGCGCCGCCCGGCAGAGCGGGCAGACGCTCGACGCCGTGATGGAGGCACGCCGCCGCAACGTGCCGGCACAGCGCTTCGGCAGGCCCGACGAGTTCGGCGCGGCCTGCGCGTTCCTGTGCGGCGCGCACGCCGGCTACATCACCGGGCAGAACCTGGTGATCGACGGCGGCGCGTATCCGGGGACGTTCTGACGCGGCTCATGAGTGGCGTAGCGAGTGCGTTGTGTTCTGGCGCGAGGCGGCGCTCGAGTGGACCGACGTGCCGTACCGCGTCGTGTCCGCCGCGTCGTGGGTCGGCGATTCGGCCATCGACGAGCTGAAGCGCGTCAACCCGCTGGTGCAGATCCCGACGCTCGTCACGCCCGCAGGCGGTGTGCTGACCGAGAGCGCGGCGATCCTGATCGAACTCGGCCTTGCCCACCCGGACAGCGGCCTGCTCGGCACCGACGCCACCGTGCGCGCACGGTCGATCCGCGGGCTGGTCTATGTCGCGGCCAACTGCTACGCGGCGATCGGCGTGATCGACTATCCCGAGCGTGTGCTCGGCGCCGACGCCGACGAGGCGCTGCGCGATCGAGTACGAGCGGCGACACGCGCGCGCCTGCATACGCTGTGGGACGCCTTCGCCGACGCCTTCGTGCGCGAGGGCGAGCCCTTCCTCGGCGGCGCCCAGCCCGACGCGCTCGACCTGCTGGCCGCCGCCGTCAGTCGCTGGTCGGGCACGCGGCCGCATCTGCGCCAGGCGCGGCCGGCGTTCGCCGCACTGCTCGGGCGCATCGAGCAGCACCCGCACGTCAGGCCGGTGTTCGAGCGGCACTGGCCGACGACGACCTGAGCCGCGACGAGACGACGATCCCGGCGACGATCGGCGCGAACGCCGCCGTGTGGTCGCAGCGCGGCGCCGTGCCGAGCCGCAGCGGCGACAGCAGCGGGGGCCGAACGGTGCACGCTCCGGGCCGCCGGGCGCGTTCGACACCGACCGGCTGCGGGCGAGCATGGCCGGCGCGCGAAGCAACCGGACGAGGCATAGAATTCCTCGCCCGTGACGGACCCCGGCGGGTCACGGATGATTGCATTTCGCGAACCGAAGGTGTCCCGCACGGAGTACCGTGGGAATGCCGAAATGAGCGCTTCCGGCAGTCCGACTTTCCGGATCAGCCCCGGCATGGCCGCGCGGTCATTGCGCGCTGCCGCGTGTCCGTGCGTCAGCCCGGCGCGCTCGGATCGATGAGCGCGGCGCCATGTCAGCCGCCGAACGCGACCGGTTGCCGAAGCCACTGCTCGATGCGATCGCGGCCCGCGGGGGCACGCGCCAGTTTCCTGCCCATGCGATCCTCATCAACGAGGGCGACGCCACGGATTCGCTCTACATCGTGCTCACGGGCCGGGTGAAGGTCTACGGCAGTGGCGAGTCGGGCCGCGGGGTCGTATTCGGCGAGATGGGACCGGGCGAGTATTTCGGCGAACTCTCGCTGGACGGCGCGCCACGATCGGCCTCGGTCATGACGACGGAGCCGACCACCTGCTCCGTCGTGTCGGGCGCGCAACTGCGCGAATTCATCGCCCAGCATCCCGATCTCGCGATTCACCTGACCGGAAAGCTGATCCACACGGTGCGCCGGCTGACTGAACAGGTGAAGAGCCTCGCGCTGCGGGACGTCTACGGTCGCGTCGTTGGTGTGCTCAGTGAGCTGTCCGAGCCCGACGGCGACCGGCGCATCGTGCATCACCGCCTCACGCAGCAGGACATCGCGGATCGCGTCGGCTCGTCACGCGAAATGGTCAGCCGCATCTTCAAGGATCTGACGATCGGCGGCTACGTCTCCGTGCTGCCCGACCGCCGCATCGTCATTCACAAGAAGCCGCCACCGGCTTGGTAGCCCCCACCGGCCGGCAACGATCCGACCGTGGCTCATCGGCCCGGCGAGAGATCGTTGCGGCGGGCATCGCCGGCCCGGCAGGTTCGGCCTTGGCGCACAGGTAGGCGTACATCGCATCGAGTTCGGCAACCACCAGGGGCTGGCTCCTGTAGCCAGGCATGCCGCGCGTGATGTCGCCTTCGAGCACGAAGTGCTCGAAGCGCTCGCGCGGCGTATCGCGCACCGCGGCGACGAGCGAGGGCGCCGTCCAGCCGGTGTAGTCGCGGCCGTGGCAGCGTGCGCAGTCCATCGCCCGCAGCGCGGCCCGGCCACGCGCCAGCGTGTCCTGCCGCGAGAGATCGCCGTCGTCCGCCGTCGCCCCGGCGGCGATGGCGCAAAGCGCCATGGCCGCCAACGACGACGCGATGCGCGGGCTGGCCAAGACAGCCTCCGCCTCAGCGCTGCGCCGTGGTGTGCGTCGCCTGCGCGGTGCGCTGCTCCTGCTCCTGCTCCTCACGCTCGCGTTGCAGGCGCTTGGCGATGATGACGGCCGGATGGTCCATCATCGGACGAGGCGCCTCGGCATACAGGTACAGCATTGCCGGATGCGGATAGAACTTCGAAGCGTAGTCGTAGCCTTGGCTGGCGTACAGGCGCTGCACGACGATGGCCGGATGGTCGCCCAGCTTGTCGGCATGGGCGGCGCACGGTGCCAAAGCGATCAACGTAGCGGTGATCAGGGCGGTTCGCATGGTGGGCTCCTGCAGAGTGGGTGGAGTGAGCCAACTTTAGGAAGCGCCAGGCTGCGGCACGAGTGAGAAAGATGCCGTCGCCCTGTGACGTATTCACACGGCTTGGCCAGCGCTCGCTCGTTGTCCGCGCTGCCTGGCTCTCCGACGCGATGCGTCCGCCTACTGACGGGCGAGCGCGACGACGCTCACTCGCGACGTCGCGCCGACGAGACCCAAATGCCCGCGACGATGAGCGCGAACGCCAGCGCGTGGAACCAGCGCGGCGCCTCGCCGAGCAGCAGCGACGACAGCAGCGCCGCGAACAGCGGCGTCAGGTTGCTGAAGAAGGCGGCCAGCGCCGGCCCGCCGCGCGCCACCCCGAGCCCCCAGCAGCGGTAGGCGATCACCGAGGGGAAGACGGCCACGTAGGCCAGCGTCCACACGAGCTGCGCGTTCCAGCGGATCGGTGCGGCGCCGAGCCCCACCTCGCCGGCCGCGCAGACGCCGGCGAAGGCGCCGCCGAACACCACCTGCACGAGCAGGAACTCGGCCCAGTTCCAGTCGGGCCGCGCGGCGCCGGCCAGGGCCGCCGGCGGGCGCACCAGCAGCCAGCTGTAGAAGGCCCAGGCTATGGTCGCGGCGAGGATGTACAGGTCGCCCGGCACGAACCCCAGCCGGGCCAGCGCGCGCGGGTCGCCGCGCAGGATGACGAGCAGCACGCCGGCCAGCGACAGCGCGGCGCCGAGGATCTGGCGCCGCGTCGGCCGCTGCCGATGCACCAGCGCGCCGACGGCCAGCATCCACAGCGGCAGGCTGGCCGCGATCAGCGTGACGTTGATCGGCGTCGAGGTGACGAGCGCCAGATATTGCAGCGAGTTGTACAGGCCGACCCCGAGCACGCCGATCAGCAGCAGCTGCGGCCAGCGCGCGGTGATGTCGCGCGGCCGCGCGAAGGCGCGCCAGCCCAGCGGCGCGAGCAGCAGCGCGGCCAGCGCCCAGCGCAGGAAGTTGAGCGTCAACGGCGGCACCGTGCCGACCGCCATGCGGCCGACCACGGCGTTGCCCGCCCACAGCAGCGGCGGCAGCGTCATCAGCAGCGCGGTGCGGGGATCGAGCCGGGTCATCTCTCGGGCATTGCCGCGCCGCAGTTCCAGCACTGCTCGAACGGCCCGTCGATGCGCTCGTGGCAGGCGCGGCAGACCCAGTGCCGCACCGGCGGGTGGCGCAGCTCGTGCAGCAGCGCGAGCGCCATGTCGTACTGCGACTCGTCGTCGATCCACACCTCGGGCAGCGCCTGGTCGGGCGGGATCTCGCCGGCGATGCTGCTCGCGTAGGCGCGCTGCACGCTGGTGGCGACGCCACCCTGCCGCAGCAGGTCGGCCCACAGCACGGCGATGGCGAGGTTGGGGGCGGTGACGAGGCGGCGCATGCGAGGCCGCACGATAGCCGGTTTCACGGCAGGCGCTTTGCGATGGGCGAGAATCGCCGCATCGACGAGGAGGCTGACGATGAGCACGGCAGCAGTGAAGGAACGCGCGATCCGCATCGACGCGCCCGGCGGTCCCGAGGCGATGCGGCTGGTCGAGGTCGAGGTCGGCGCGCCGGGACCCGGCGAGGTGCGCATCCGGCATCACGCCTGCGGCATCAACTTCATCGACATCTATCACCGCACCGGGCTCTACCCGCTGCCGCTGCCCGCCGGCATCGGCATGGAGGGCGCGGGCATCGTCGAGGCGGTCGGCGAAGGCGTGACGCACCTGCGGGCGGGCGACCGCGCCGCCTACGCCAGCCCGCCGCCCGGCGCCTATGCGACGGCGCGCGTGATGCCGGCCAAGTGCGTGGTCAAGCTGCCCGACGCGATCGACTTCGAGACCGGCGCGGCGATGATGCTCAAGGGCCTGACGGTGCAGTACCTGCTGCGGCGCACTCAGCCGCAGGGCGGCCTGGCGACCGGCGACTACGTCCTCTGGCACGCCGCGGCCGGCGGTGTCGGGCTGATTGCCTGCCAGTGGGCGCGCGCGATGCACCTCAACCTGATCGGCACCGCCGGCTCGGACGAGAAATGCGCCCTCGCGCTGGCGCACGGCGCGGCGCACACGATCAACTACAAGCGCGAGGACTTCGTCGCCAGGGTCAGGGAGCTGACCGGCGGCGCCGGGGTCAAGGTGGTCTACGACTCGGTCGGCAAGGACACCTTCGAGCGCTCGCTCGACTGCCTGCAGCCGCTCGGACTGCTGGCCAGCTTCGGCAGCTCGTCGGGGCCGGTGCCGCCGTTCAACCTCGGCCTGCTCGGGCCGAAGGGCTCGCTGTACGTGACGCGGCCGACGCTGTTCACCCACCTCGCGACGCGCGAGTCGACGCAGGCGATGGCCGACGACCTGTTCGCCATGGTCGCCGGCGGCCAGGTGAAGATCCCGGTCGAGCAGCGCTACGCGCTGGCCGACGCGGGCCAGGCGCACCGCGAGCTCGAGGCGCGCCTGACCACCGGCTGCAGCGTGCTGCTGCCCGACGCATAAGGCGCGTGAACGGCGTCCCCCTGTACTGGGTCTGCCGGCCGTTCGCCGCACTCGGCCTGGGCGCGGTGTACGCGCTGATGCGGCTGCGCCAGCAGGTGTTCGTGGTCGAGCAGCAGTGCGCCTACCTCGACGCCGACGGCGTCGACCCGATGTGCTGGCACCTGCTCGGCTGGTCCTCGGGCGAGCAGCTGCAGGCCTCGCTGCGCATCGTGCCGCCGGGCATCAAGTACGCGGCCGACGCGTCGATCGGACGCGTCGTCACCGCGCCCGAGGTGCGCGGCAGCGGCCTCGGCCACGAGCTGGTCGCCAAGGGGATGCTGCGCTGCCGCCAGCTCCATCCCGGCGCCCACATCCGCATCTCGGCGCAGGCGCAGCTGCGGCGCTTCTACGAGCGCTTCGGCTTCGCCGCCATCGGCGACGAATACCTCGAGGACGGCATCGCGCACGTCGAGATGCTGAAGGCGACGCGCGAGCGCGTCGAGCTGGAGATGCCGCCGGTGGTGTGACGCGGTTGCGCCTGGAGCAGGCTCTATCGCCCTGTCGGACGACGCCGACACGGCTTCGCGCCGTCCGTGCCCTCCGCTTCGGCCGGCGCCGACAGCCGCGCGCCGGCGCCCCGCCTATCTTCCGTGCAACGCTGCCAGCACGGGAGAACGCTCATGCACCGCCCTTCGCCCTACCTCGGCCTCGGCTGGGTCCTCGCCATCTCGCTGGCCGGTTGCCAGCGCGGCTCGGAGGATGCGCCGCAGCCCACGGTGGCGTCGACCGCCACGGCGGCCTCGGCGATCTCCGGCAGCATCGTCGACGACCCCTCGTTGCCACCGGCCTCGCAGGCGTTCGGCGCTTCGGGTGTGCCCGCCGATGCCGCGTCGGGCGCGCCGGCGACCGCCGGCAAGGACACGCGCGCCAACGACCCGGCCGGCTCGATGACCAAGCACGAAGAGAGCACCCAGATGCCCAAGGCCGGGCAGACCAACAACTACTCGTCGCCGTCGGTCGAGGGCGGCAGCAAGAACTGACCGCGCGCTTACCGCGTGCGCCGCACGCGCAGCAGCTCGTCGACGATGAGCAGCGCGGCGCCGACGGTGATCGCCGAATCGGCGGCGTTGAAGGCCGGGAAGTACCAGCCGCGCCAGTGCAGCTGCACGAAGTCGACGACGTGACCGTGCAGCAGGCGGTCGATGACGTTGCCGACCGCGCCGCCGAGGATCAGCGCCAGCGCGGTGCAGAACAGCTTCTGCGCGGCGTGGCGCGCGAGCATCCAGACGATGAACACCGCCGCGGCGAGGCCGAGCACGACGAAGAACCAGCGCTGCCAGCCCGACGCGCCGGCCAGGAACGAGAACGCCGCGCCGCTGTTGTGCACGCGCACGACGTTGAAGAACGGCGTCACCGTGCGGCTGTCGCCGAGGTGGAAGAGGCCGAGGATCAGCGTCTTGCTGAACTGGTCGAGCAGCACCACGGCCACGGCGATGCCGAGCCACGGCCACAGCCGGCCCGCGGCTGCGCGCGCCATCAGGCGACGCGGCGCGCTTCGCCGGCGCCGTACAGGTTGCCCGTGCAGCGCCCGCAGATCGTCGGGTGCGCGGGGTCGGCGCCGACGTCGTCGCGCCAGTGCCAGCAGCGTTCGCACTTGGTCGCGCTGCTGGGGGTGACGATGCAGGCCAGCACCTCGGCGGCGACCAGCAACGCCTGCGAGGTGATGGTGACGAACTTCAGGTCGTCGCCCAGCGAGGCGAGCAGGGCGTGCTCGTCCGGCGGCGCGTTGATCACGAGGTCGGCCTGCAGCGACGAGCCGACGCGGCCTTCGGCGCGCACCGCCTCGATCTCCTTGTTGACGAGGTCGCGGATGGCGCGGATGCGCGTCCATTTCGCGACCAGCGCGTCGTCGCGCCAGGCGGCGGTGTCGACGTAGGTCTCGGTGAAGATCGACGGCGACTTGGCCGGCGCGAACACGCCCCAGGCCTCCTCGGCGGTGAAGCTGAGAAAGGGCGCCATCCAGCGCAGCATGGCGTGCGTGAGATGCCACAGTGCGGTCTGCGCCGAGCGCCGCGCCGCCGACTTCGGCGCTGTCGTGTACAGCCGGTCCTTCAGCACGTCGAGGTAGAACGCGCCCAGGTCCTCGCTGCAGAACACCTGCAGCTTGGCGACCACCGGGTGGAACTCGTAGACGTTGTAGTGCGCCAGCACCTCGGCCTGGAGCTCGGCCGCGCGCGCCAGCGCCCAGCGGTCGATCTCGAGCAGCTCGCCCGGCGGCACCGTGTCCTGCGCCGGATCGAAGTCGCTGGTGTTGGCGAGCAGGAAGCGCACCGTGTTGCGAATGCGCCGGTAGGCGTCGACGACGCGTGCCAGGATCCTGTCGTCGCCGGCGATGTCGCCCGAGTAGTCGCTGGCCGCGACCCACAGCCGGATGATCTCGGCGCCGAGCGTGCCGCTCACCTTCTGCGGCTCGATCCCGTTGCCGAGCGACTTGCTCATCTTGCGGCCCTGCGCGTCGACGGTGAAGCCGTGCGTCAGCAGCCCGCGATAGGGCGCGCGGCCCTCGATCGCGCAGGCGACCAGCAGCGACGAGTGGAACCAGCCGCGGTGCTGGTCGTGGCCCTCGAGGTAGAGGTCGGCCTCCGGGCCGCTCGCGTGGTGGCCCGGAGGCCCGGGCGGGCCCCGGTGGGTGCCGCGCAGCACGTGCCAGAAGGTCGAGCCCGAGTCGAACCAGACCTCGAGGATGTCGCTGCTCTTGGTGTAGTGGGGCGCGTCCTCGGGGCTGAGGATCTCCTCGGCGTCGACGCGGCTCCAGGCCTCGATGCCGCCGTGCTCGACGATCTGCGCCGCGCGGTCGAGGATCTCCATCGTGCGCGGGTGCAGCTCGCCCGTGTCCTTGTGCAGGAAGAACGGGATCGGCACGCCCCACGAGCGCTGCCGGCTGATGCACCAGTCGGGCCGGTTGGCGATCATGTCGCGCAGCCTCGCGCGCCCGTTCTCGGGGTAGAAGCCGGTGCGGTCGACGGCGTCGAGCGCCATCTGGCGCAAGGTCTTGGGCGCCTTGTCCTTCGTGAAGATGCCGGCGCCTTCGTCCATGCGGATGAACCATTGCGCGGCGGCGCGGTAGATCACCGGCGTCTTGTGGCGCCAGCAGTGTGGGTAGCTGTGCGTGATGGTCTCGTCGGCGAGCAGCCGGCCGGCGCCGCGCAGCGCCTCGATGATCGCCGGCACCGCCTTCCAGATGTTCTGCCCGCCGAACAGCGGAAAGTCGGCGGCGTACGAGCCGTTTCCCTGCACCGGGTTGAGGATCTCGTCGTAGTGCAGGCCGTGGGCGACGCAGGAGTTGAAGTCGTCCAGTCCGTAGGCGGGCGAGGAATGGACGATGCCGGTGCCGTCCTCGGCGGTCGCGTAGTCGGCCAGGTAGACCGGGCTCGGCCGGTCGTAGCCGGGGTCGACTGCGGCCAGCGGATGGCGGAACACCAGCCCGCCGAGGTTCTCGCCCCGCGTGGTCGCGACGACCTTGCCGTCGAGCCCGTAGCGCGCCAGGCAGCGCTCGACCAGCGTCGCCGCGAGCACCAGCAGCCCGCGCGGTGTGTCGACCAGCGCGTACTCAAGCGCCGGGTTGAGGTTGAGCGCCTGGTTGGCCGGGATGGTCCACGCGGTCGTTGTCCAGATCACCGCGTAGGCGTCCTTGTCGAGTCCCGTCAGGCCGAAGGCGGCGGCCAGCCGGTCGGGCTCGGCGCTGGGGAAGATGACGTCGATCGCCTGGCTGCGCCGGTCAGCGTACTCGATCTCGAACTCGGCCAGCGACGAGCCGCAGTCGAAGCACCAGTAGACGGGCTTCAACCCGCGGTAGACGAAGCCGCGCTCGATGACGCGCTTGAACGCGCGGATCTCGCCGGCCTCGTTGGCCGGGTCCATCGTCGCATAGCGGTGCGCCCAGTCGCCGAGCACGCCCAGCCGCTTGAAGTCGGCCATCTGCAGCGCGATCTGCTCGGTCGCGTAGGCGCGGCTCCTGGCCTGCATGTCGTCGCGCGACAGGTTGCGGCCGTGCTTCTTCTCGATGGCGTTCTCGATCGGCAGGCCGTGGCAGTCCCAGCCGGGCACGTAGTGCGCGTCGAAGCCGGCGAGCTGGCGCGCCTTGACGATCATGTCCTTGAGGATCTTGTTGACCGCGTGGCCCATGTGGATCGCGCCGTTGGCGTACGGCGGTCCGTCGTGCAGCACGAACAGCGGGGCGCCGCGGCGCGCCTCGCGCAGCCGGCGGTAGATGCCTTGGTCGTCCCATTGCCCGACCCAGCCGGGCTCGCGTTTCGCGAGGTCGCCGCGCATCGGGAACGGCGTGTCGGGCAGGTTGAGGGTGGCGCGGTAGTCGGTGGTCATGGCGGGTGCGGAGGAACTGTCATTCCCGCGCAGGCGGGAATCCATGCAGCATGGGACGGCACGTGGATCCCCGCCTTCGCGGGGACGAACCTATTCGGGTCGAATTCGGTCGCGCGTGGTCTGGCGCGCCGCGGCCGGCGCCGCGAACCAGGCGCGTGCGGCCTCGGCGTCGCGGCCGATGGCGGCGCTCAGCTCGGCCAGCCCGTCGAAACGCGCCTCGTCGCGCAGCTTGTGCAGCAGTTCCACGCGCACGATCTTACCGTAGGCCCCCTCGCGGCCGAGCGCCCGGGGCCAGTCCAGGCAGTGGACTTCGAGCAGCACGCGCTCGTCGTCGTCGACCGTCGGCCGCCGCCCCAGGCTGGCGACGCCGGCCACCGGCGCGTCGGCCAGCCCGTGCGTGCGCACCGCGAAGATGCCGTGCGCGGCCGGACGCGGGTGCGGGAAGCGCAGGTTGAGCGTGCGGTAGCCGTTGTCGAGCGCGCCGTTGGTGGCGCCCAGCGTGCGGCCGAGCTTGCGCCCGTGCACGACGTGGCCGCTGATGCTGTAGGGCCGGCCGAGCAGCGCCGCGGCAAGCTCCATGTCGCCGGCGGCCAGCGCCGCGCGCACCGCGGAACTCGACACGCGCGTGCCGTGCACCTCGTAGCTCATCATGCGCGCCACGTCGAAGCCGGCGTGCGGGCCGACGATGTCGAGCATCGTGTAGTCGCCGGCGCGCTTTGCGCCGAACCGGAAGTCGTCGCCGACCAGCACGTAGCGCGCGCCCAGGCCGCGCACCAGCACGTCGTCGATGAAGGCCTGCGGGGACTGCGCGGCGAAGGCGGCGTCGAAGCGCAGCACCACCGTCTGGTCGATGCCGCAGCGCTCGAGCTCCGACAGCTTGTCGCGCAAGGTGGCGATGCGCGTCGGCGCGATCTCCGGACGGCCGGTGCGCAGGGCGAAGTAGTCGCGCGGATGCGGCTCGAAGGTCAGCACGCAGGCCGGCAGGCCGCGGTGCCGCGCCTCCGAGTGCAGCAGCGCCAGCATCGCCTGGTGGCCGCGGTGTACACCGTCGAAGTTGCCGATCGTGAGCGCGCACGCGGGCGCGATCTCGGGGTGATGGAAGCCGCGCAGGACTCGCATGGGCGCCGATTATCGCGGGGGCGGGCGCCGGTCTCGGGCCGGCATGCGGCGGCCGCCGAGGCGGCCGTGCCGCCGATACGCGCCTACTCGCGCAGCAGGTCGGGGAAGCTGAACGCCGGCGTGACCTGCGGTTCGACCGGCGCGACCCAGGTCGTGCCCGTCTCCTCGCACCAACGGCGCAGCTCGCCGCTGTCGAGCGCGCGTGCGATCACCCGGTCGGCCGCGCGCAGTTCCGCGGTCGCGCCGGCGAGGCCGACGAAGCCGAGGTTGATGCGGTAGGGGTGCAGGTAGGGCGTGCGGCGCAGCGGCGTGCCCGGATGGGCGAGCCGCCAGGCGTCGAGCCGGTCCAGCGGCACCAGCGCGGCGTCGAAGCGGCCGGCCTCGAGCAGTTCGAGAACGTCCTCGTTCTGCGCGACGCTGACGAGCTGCGGCCGCAGCTTGCCGTTGCGGAACAGCGTCGCCGCGGTACCGGCCAGCGTGCCCGAAACGACTCCGATGCGGGCGTCGCCGGGGTCGGCCAGCGTCGCGCCGGCGCGCAACGCGTCGCGCACCACCAGGCCCATCGCCATCGCGTGGTAGGCGCGGCTCGGCACCAGCGTGCGGAGCTTCACCCAGGGCCGCAGCGGCCGGCGCTTCGCGCCGGGATAGTCGGGCACGCGCGCGGTCGGGCGCACCGGCGCGCCGAGGTCGCCTCCGATCAGCGCGAAGCCGCTCGCCAGCTGGCACACGCCCGACGACAGCAGGGCGTTGACCTCCTGCGACAGCGTGCTCTCCGCCTCGTACTCGGACTCGAACGGCACGATCGACAGCGGGCGGCCCAGCTCGGCGGCGACGGCGCGCGCGATGCGCACGTCGAGTCCCTGCATCTCGCCTTGGGCTTGCCGCGACAGCGGCGGGTTGTCCTCGGCCATGCAGACGGTGAGCGCGGCGTCGTCGGCGCGCGCCAACGATGCCAGCGCGAGCAGTCCGGCGGCTGCCGCCAGTCGCTTGAAGCGGTGCATCACGGGTTTCGCCGGGGCGCTCTCAGTTGTCCTTGCCGCCGCGGCTGCCGACGTAGGCCCACAGCAGTTCCATCTGCTCGCGCGACAACGCTTCCTTGAAGGAGGGCATGTTGCCCTTGCCCTCGGTGACCGAATGGAAGAAGCGGTCGGGGTCGTCCTGCGGGAAGCGGCGCAGGTCGTACACGGTGGTGCCCGAGTTGACCATGTTGCGACCGTGGCACTGCGCGCAGGTGCGGTCGAACTGGGCGTGGCCGCGTTCGATGTCCTCGGGCTTGAAGCGCTCGGCCTGCGCGGCGGGGGTGGCCGCCGCGCAGGCTGCGAGCGCCACCGCGAGGGCGGCGCCGCGACTCACTGCTGCAATGCGAAGGTCCAGACCGAACCGCCCGCCGGGACCTGCGACATGCGCTCGTCGCCGAGCAGGGCCCACACGCCACCGCTGCCCGAAACGATCGACACGTACTGCCTGCCGTTGCGCTCCCAGGTCACCGGCAGGCCGATGATCCCGGAGCCGGTCTGGAACTGCCACAGCTTCTTGCCGGTGTCGGCATCGACGGCGATCACCTCCCCGGTGGCCGCGCCCGTGAAGACCAGCCCGCCGGCAGTCGACAGCGTGCCGGCCATGCTCGGCTGGCCGGGCCACGGCATCTGCCACTTCGCCTTGCCGGTCATCGGGTCGAGCGCCGACAGGTAGCCATGCGGCTCGTTCTTCGGCATGTTGACGCCGCGGAAGTTGACGCCAAGGTACCACTCGCCCTTCTTGTACTCGGGTTTGGCGAACTGGTATGGCCAGCTGATGTTGAGCGTGTTGGCGTAGGCCAGGCCGGTGGCCGGGTTCCACGACATCGGGTTCCAGTTCTTGCCGCCGAGCACCGAGGGGAAGACCTCCTCGTCGGCGCCGGCGCGGATGCGCTTGGTCACGGCGGATTCGACCGGCCGGCCGGTGGCCATGTCGATCTTGTCGGCCCAGTTGACCTTCACGTACGGGTTGGCCGCCAGCAGCTTGCCGTTGGTGCGGTCGAGCACGTAGAAGAAGCCGTTGCGGTTGGCCTGCGCCAGCACCTTGCGCGGCTGCCCGTCGACCTTCAGGTCGACCAGCATGCCGACCTCGGTCGAGTCGTAGTCGTACGGGTCGTTGGGCGAGAACTGGTAGTGCCAGACGAGCTGGCCGGTCTTCGGCTTGAACGCGAGCACCGAGTCGACGTAGAGGTTGTCGCCCTTGCGTGCCTCGGCGTTCCACGGGCCGCCGTTGCCGGTGCCCCAGTAGACGAGGTCGAGCTCGGGGTCGTAGGCGCCGGTCAGCCAGGTCGGCGCGCCGCCCTTCATGGCGGTGTCGCCGGGCCAGGTGTCCGCGCCCTTGTCGGTGCCGACCGCGGTCGTGTAGAGCCGCCACAGCTGTTTGCCGGTCTCCGGGTCCCAGCCGTCGATGAAGCCCCGCGTGCCGTACTCGCCCCCCGCGATGCCGGTCATCAGCACGCCGTTGGCGATCAGCGGCGCGCCCGTCATCGCGTGGCCTTCCTTGTAGTCGGCGGCCTTGGACTTCCAGAGCTGCTTGCCGGTCTTGGCGTCGTAGGCGATGACGTGCGAATCGAGCGTGGTGCGGTAGACCTTGCCGTTGAGGATCGCCACGCCGCGGTTGATCAGGCCGCAGCAGGCCATCTTGAACACGTCGGAGGGGAACTCGAGCTCCTGCTTCCAGACCTGGCGGCCGGTCAGCGCGTCGATCGCCACCGTCGAGGTGTGCGTCGTCACGTACATCGTGCCGTCGTACACGATCGGCTGCGACTCCTGGCCCTGCGGGTTGTTCAGGCTGTAGTTCCAGACCGGGACCAGCTTGCCGACGTTGGCCTTGTTGATGCTCTTGAGCGGGCTGTAGCGCTGGTTGGCGTACCCCATCCCGTACGTGAGCACGGCATCGGGCGTCTGGTGCGACTTGAGCAGGTCGTCGAGCGATTGCGCCTGCGCCGCGGCGGCGACGGCCATGCCGACGGCCAGCGCCAGCCGCCCGGGAAGATTCGATCTCGACAATGCAGTCTCCTGGTGATGATGTAGGTATGCGGCCGGCACGCGGGCCGACCGCCGAACGGTAATGAGGTCGGCCTGAGCCGGAACCTAGGGGCATCCCTGATCGACCGTACACGGGCGCCGAGATGAAGCCGACGATTGCCATACTGCTCGCCATGAGCCTGCACGCCGCCGCGCCCGCCGCCCCCGAAGCCCCGGTCGCTCCGCGCGAACCGGTCGACGTGACCGTCCACGGCGACACCCGCAGCGACGCCTACGCCTGGCTGCGCCGGCGCGACGACCCGCGCGTGCGCGCCTACCTCGAGGCCGAGAACGGCTACGCCGACGCCTGGTTCGCGCCGCGTGCCGCGCTGAAGCAGCAGCTCTACGACGAGATGCTCGCGCGCATCAAGCAGGACGACGAGGCCGTGCCGTACCGCAAGGGCCGCTGGTGGTACTCGACGCGCACCGTCGAGGGCGGCCAGTACCCGCTGCACGTGCGCCGCGCCGCCGTCGGTCGCGACCGCCACTACGACGCCGGCCGGCCCGAGCAGGTGCTGCTCGACCTCAACGCGATGGCGCGCGGCAGGCCGTTCCTGTCGCTCGGTGCGCGCGCGGTCAGCAGGGACGGCACTCTGCTCGCCTACACGACCGACGAGACCGGCGGGCGCGACTACGTGCTGCATGTCAAGGACCTGGCCGCCGACCGCGTGCTCGACTGGTCGGTGCCCGAGGTGTCGGGCGTCGCCTGGGCCAACGACAACCGCACGCTGTACTACGTGACGATGGACGCGGTGAAGCGCAGCGACAAGCTGTGGCGCCACGTGCTCGGCAGCGCCGGGCCCGACCGCCTGCTCTACGAGGAGCGCGACGAGCTGTTCGACCTCGGGGTGGCAAAGACGCGCGATGACCGCTACATCGTCGTGTCGGCCGACAGCAAGGACGCCACCGAGCTGCGCGTGCTCGACGCGGGCCGGCCGAACGCGCGGCTGCGCACGGTGTTCGCGCGCCGACCCGAGGTCGAGGCCTCGCTCGACCACCGGCGCGGCCAGTTCTACCTGCGCCTGAACGACACCGCACGCAACTTCCGCGTCGTGCGCGTCGACGCGCGCCGTCCCGACCTCGCGCACGCCGAGGAGCTGGTCGCGCCGCGGCCCGACCTGATGGTGGAGGACGTCGACGTGTTCGCGCGCCACCTGGTCGTCACCGAGCGCGTCCGGGGCGCGCTGCAGCTGCGCGTGATCGACCTCGAGCACGGCGGCGAGCACGCGATCGCCTTCGACGAGGCCGCCTACACGGTGCACCTGGGCGCCAACGCCGAGGCCGACACGACGACGCTGCGCTTCGCCTACGAGTCGTTCGCCGAGCCGCCGTCGACCTGGGACTACGACATGGTCACGCGCGAGCGGGTGCTGAGAAAGCGCCAGCCCGTGCTCGGCGGCTTCGACTCGTCGCGCTATGCCAGCGAGCGGCTGACGGCCAGGGCCGCGGACGGCACCGAGGTGCCGGTCTCGCTCGTCTACCGCAAGGACCGCCGCACCCCCGGCGCGCCGCAGCCGCTGCTGCTGCACGGCTACGGCGCCTACGGCATCCCGAGCGACCCGTGGTTCTCGTCGGCGCGCGTCTCGGTGCTCGACCGCGGCGTGATCGTCGCCGTGGCGCACGTGCGCGGCGGCGGCGACCTCGGCCGCACTTGGTACGAGGCCGGCAAGCTGGCGCACAAGATGAACAGCTTCACCGATTTCGTCGCCTGCGCCCAGGCGCTGGTCGAGGGCGGCTTCACGGCACCCGACCGGCTGGCGATCGAGGGCGGCAGCGCGGGCGGGCTGCTGGTGACGGCGGCGGTCAACCTGCGGCCGGACCTGTTCCGCGCGGTGCTGGCCGACGTGCCGTTCGTCGACGTGGTCAACACGATGCTCGACGAGAGCATCCCGCTGACGATCGGCGAGTTCATCGAGTGGGGCAATCCGAAGGCCGAGCCGCAGTACCGCTGGCTGCGTGCCTACAGCCCGTACGACAACCTGCGGCGCGGCGCCTACCCGGCGATGCTGGTGCGCACCGGCCTGAACGACAGCCAGGTGGCGTACTGGGAGCCGGCCAAGTACGTGGCGAAGCTGCGCACGCTCAAGACCGACGGCCGCCCGCTGCTGCTGCGCGTCAACCTCGAGGTCGGCCACGGCGGCGCCTCGGGGCGCTTCGACGCGCTCAAGGAGGTGGCCGAGGACTACGCGTTCCTGCTCGTCGAGCTGGGGCTGGCGCAGTAGGCCCGCCGCGGCCAGGAGTGCCGAAGTCGGCGCGTGATCGGGCCGCCGGGGCGCTCTGGCAACGCATGCCGACGACGGTTCCGGCCAAGGGTGTCGGGTGCCCGCCGCAGCGAAGTAAAGGAGGAGGGTCGGGCGTGAGCCCGGCCCGGGGGACATGAGCGAAGGCGGGTACCCGGCGACCTCGGCTCGCGCGCTGCCCCGCCGGCCGCAGCCCGACGCGTCACACCTCGTAGTCGACCAACTCCGCCAGCAGCACGGCCGCGTCCGGCGTGTAGCGGCGCGGCAGGATGCGCAGCGTGAAGTCGCCCTCGATCGCACCTTCGGACGGGATGCGCTGGCGCAGCGCGTCGGCGCGCGCGCCGCGCTCCATGTAGACGATGCACACCGCGTACGGCGCGGCGATGTCCTGCAGCGCGAACGGCTGGTGCGTCCTCGCCGCGTCGGCGTAGCCGTCGAGGAAGTGCGACTCGGCGCGGACGCGCGCGCGCACCCGCACGGGCCGGTCGATGAAGCGGCGCGGCTGAGCGGCCAGCTCGGACAGCGTGATGCGGGCGGCGGCAGCCGGCGCGTCGGCGTCGGCGTACGACCAGGTGCCGTCGTCGTCGAGCACGACGCGACGGCCATCCTCGGTAGTGGCCTGCCGCGCCGCGGCGCGCGCCTGCACGACACCGGTGAGCAGCACGGCGGGGGAAAGCAGGAACGGGCGGCGTCGCATGACAGTGTCGATCGCGCGGCGCGCCCGAAGGTTCCCGCGCGGTGCGTGAACCGCGTCGCGCGGCGCCGATGCTATAACCGCCGGCAACCACACCGCCGCTGCCGATGTCGCCGCCCCTGTCCGCCACCGAGGTTGCGTTCGCGATGCTCGGCGTGATGCAGGCGCTGCTGGCGCTGGCATGGGCCGGCGGTGCCTGGCACTTCGCGGAGCGGCGCCACGCGGCGCTCGGCTGGGCCGCGTTCGCGGCGTTCTCGGCGGCGATGTTCGCGCTCGTCGTTGCCGCGCTGCGCCACGCCGGCGGCGCGGCCGAGTGGCTGCATGCG
>JBLMVT010000171.1:0-11413 GCA_050256835.1 Betaproteobacteria bacterium
ATCGCGCCGACCGCGTCCTGGGTGTCGGTCTGGATGGTCTTGACCAGCACGGCGATCTGGCGCGTTGCGTCGGCCGAGCGCTCGGCCAGCCGCTGGACCTCCTCGGCGACGACCGAGAAGCCGCGCCCGGCCTCGCCCGCCGACGCTGCCTGGATGGCGGCGTTGAGCGCCAGCACGTTGGTCTGCTCGGTGATGTCCGAGATCAGCTCGGTGATCTCGCCGATCTCCTGCGATGACTCGCCCAGCCGCTTGATGCGCTTGGAGGTTTCCTGGATCTGGTCGCGGATCGAGTTCATGCCGCCGATCGTGTCCTGCACCGCCGTCAGGCCGGTCGCCGCCGCCTGCACCGACTGGCGCGCCACCTCGGCGGTGGCCTGCGCCTGCGCCGACACCTGATTGATGCGGCCGGCCATCTGCAGCACCGACTCACCGGTGTCGTGGATCTCGCGCAGCTGCTCGGTCGACGCGGCGAGCAGCTCGGTCGAGGTCGCCTCGACCTGCTGCGTCGTGTCGGTGACGCGGCCGACCGCGCCCTGCACCTGGGACACCAGGGTGCGCAGCTCCTCGACCGTGTAGTTGACCGAGTCGGCGATCGCGCCGGTGATGTCCTCGGTGACCGTCGCCTGCTGGGTGAGGTCGCCCTCGGCCACCGTCTGCAGCTCGTTCATCAGGCGCAGGATGGCCGCCTGGTTGGCGTCGTTGACGCGCTTGGCCTCCTGCTGCTCGCGCTCGGCCGCGGCACGCTGCTGCTCCGACAGCGCCGCGCGCAGCGCCTGGTCGCGCACGTACAGGCGCAGGAAGCCGGTCGCGCCGATCGCCAGCAGGGTGCCGAACAGCAGCAGCGCGAGCACGTTGGCGGCGCTGAAGCCGGCCTCGGCCGACAGCCGGCCCTGCACTTCCTCGAGTCCCTTGCGCAGCGCTTCGCTGTCGCCCACGATTGCCGCCTGCGCGGCGCGCGCCGACGCGATGCCCTGCAGGTTGCCGAGGATCAGCCCGGCCTGCGCGCGCGTCGTCTCGTACTGCTTGAGCAGTGCGGCCAGGCGGTCGCGCAGCTGGCCGTCGCGCGCCGGCGACAGGCGCAGCTCGCTGCTGCCCTCGGCCAGCCCGGTGGCGATGTCGCGGAACGTGTTGAGATCCTTGCCGAGCAGGAACACCGCCTCCTGGCTGACGCCCTCGGTGGTCAGGAACTCGTTGGCGCTCTTGCCGATGCGCTGCGTCAGCATCACCAGCTGGCCGACCGCGGCCAGCTCGACCGCCGACGCGCCCTGCTGCAGCTTGATCGACTGGATCGTCTCCGCGCTCTCGAGCAGGTCGGCCGACTGCCGGTTGATCGCGCGCAGCGCCCCGCCGACCTGCGTCAGCACCTTCTGCTGGGCGAGCACGATGCCGGCGTTCTTCTCGGCGCGGTCGACCAGCGGCAGCACGCCGTCGATCGCACCCTGCGCGCCGCGCGGTGCGATGCCGAGCGCGCCGTCGCCACTCTTGAGCTCGCGCAGGGTCGAGGTCAGCACGTCGGCGCTCTCGCGCACCTCGGCGAATGCCGCCGCGCTGCCGACCAGTGCCTGCGACACCGACTTGGCCAGCCGCTGCGACTGCATCAGCGCCTGGCCGGCAGCGCCGACCTGCGCCGCCCCGCGGCTGCCGGACGCCAGCGACACGACGATCATCAGGACCAGGCCGAACAGCCCGATCGCGATCAGCCCGAACAGGATGCGCTGCTGGGTCGCCGCCGGCATGGCACCGATCAGCGGCAGTCCGCTGCCGCCGGGCAGCGGCTCGAACGCAGTTCCGGGCGTCTGCGTCTCGGCGAAATCGGTGCGCTCGCCGTTGGCCGGCTCGGGCAGCAGCGACGAATCGGCATGCGTCAGCGTCGACGGGCCGGCGTCGGCCGCCTCGCGCGCCGGCTCCGCATCGACCGCGCGCCGGTCGAGGTCGTCGAACGTCAGAGCCTGCTCGCCGGCCACCACCTCGGCGCGACCGGCGCCGATGCCCATCACCTTGTTCAGCACGCCCATGGCGTCCCTCCGCTTTCTGTTGGCCCGAGCCGCGACGCCGCCGCGGCCGGCCTGCCACGCTAGGCGGCGATCCTGATGAACGCTTCTTCGGCCGCCAGCGCGGCCAGGTTGAGTTCCTGCCAGTCGCGTCCGGCCTCGTCGACGTAGCGCGCGCCGACGAAGGCGGGCCGCGGCCCCTCGGTCGCCGGCAGCGCGGTCAGCTGCGTCGCGCTGCGCAAGCCGGCCAGACGCTCGACGAGCAGCGCGCAGTTGAGATCCAGGCCGGGGTTGAAGACGACCAGCCGCGCCTCCTCGCCGGGCTGCGGCACGAGTCCGATGAAGCGCGCCAGGTCGACCACGCCATACAGACCGCCGCGCAGGTTGGCGACGCCGGCGAACCAGGGTCGGGTATGCGGCACCGGCACCAGCGGGGCGAGCGCGAAGATCTCGCCGGCCTGCTCGAGCGGCAGCAGGAAGCCGCGCCCGCCGCACTCGACGGCCAGCCACGACGTCGGCCGCTGCTGGGTGCGCGCCTCCCGCAGCCGCTCGGCGAGGCGGCTCTGCAACTCGCGCAGGGCTTGCTTGTGGGCCATGGGCAGTGCGCCGCGTCCGCCACCGCCCGCGTCAGTCGAACGCGCGGATCTTGCCGATCAGCTCGTCGGCGTCGACCGGCTTGACGACATAGTCGCGTGCGCCCTGGCGCATGCCCCAGACCTTGTCGGTCTCCTGGCTCTTGCTGGTGCACATGATCACCGGCACGTCCGCGTACAGCGGGTCGCGGGTGATGGTGCGCGTGAGCTGGAAGCCGTTCAGCCCCGGCATGACGACGTCCATCAGGATGAGGTCGGGCTTGTCCTCGGCCAGGCGGCGCATCGCCTCGTCGCCGTTGGCCGCCGTGCGCACGCTGTAGCCGCGCTTGCCGAGCAGGTCGGAGAGGTGGTGCAGCTCGGTCTTCGAATCGTCGACGAGCAGGATCTTGCGGATCGCCATGGTATGTTTTCGAATCTCTCTCAGTCGGCGCGCCGGTGGCGCTCGACCGCGGCCAGCAACTGGTCCTTGGTGAAGGGTTTGGTAAGGTAATCCTCGGAGCCGACCATGCGGCCGCGCGCCTTGTCGAACAGGCCGTCCTTGGACGAGAGCATGATCACCGGCACGCCGCAGAAACGCGCGTTGCGCTTGATGATCGCGCAGGTCTGGTAGCCGTCCAGCCGCGGCATCAGGATGTCGCAGAAGATCAGCTGCGGGTCGTGGTCGTTGACCTTGGACAGCGCATCGAAGCCGTCCTCGGCCAGCACGACCTCGTAGCCGCCCTGCTTCAGGAAGATTTCGGCGCTGCGCCGGATGGTGTTGCTGTCGTCGATGACCAGCACCTTCGTGTGCACGCGCTCGCCGTCCCCGGATTCGATCTCGACCATCGGCAACTCTCCTCAACGACTGGCTTATCGGCCGATCCGGGAAACGCTGAAGGGCTGCGGGCCTAGATCTCGACCATCTCGAAGTCCTCTTTGCGCGCGCCGCACTCGGGACAGGTCCAGTTCATCGGCACGTCGGCCCACACCGTTCCCGGCGCGATGCCGTGCTCGGGGTCGCCGGCGGCCTCGTCGTAGATCCAGCCACAGATCAGGCACATCCAGGTCCGGGATCCACCACTCAAATTCGACTCGCGCAAGTCTCGACCGCTTCACTACAATCGAAAAGATTGTAGCCACGGCCACCTGCGATAAGACGTAGCTCTGTTCGATACATACGCAACATTGCTCACACTTTTCCGGAGGTGCGGCGCGAAGCCGAAGCCCACCCCGACGCCCTCGCGCAGGACCTGCCCATGACCCAAGAGCCGACCTCCACCGACACGCCCGGCGACGCCGCGCAGGAAGCGCCCGCGCCGGCGTGCGTGATGAGCTTCAACGCCAGCGACCCGAGCGGCGCGGGCGGGCTGGCGGCCGACATCGCGACCATCGCCGCGATGGGTGCGCATGCCTTGCCGGTGGTCACCTCGGTGATGCTGCGCGACACCGCCGAGGTGTTCAGCCACACGGCACTCGAGGCCGACACCATCGTCGAGCAGGCGCGCAGCATCCTCGAGGACGTCACCATCGCCGCCTGGAAGGTCGGCTTCCTCGGCTCGGCCGAAGGCGTGAGCGCGGTGGCCGAGGTGCTGTCCGACTACCCCGACGTGCCGCTCGTCGCCTACCTACCCAACCTGGCATGGATCGAGGACGACGAGCAGCAGGAGTACCTCGACGCCTTCCGCGAACTGGTGCTGCCGCAGGCCGAGGTGCTGGTCGGCAACCACCAGACCCTGACCGACTTCCTGCTGCCCGAGTGGGAGGCCGACCGACCGGCGTCGCCGCGCGAACTCGCGGTCGCCGCCGCCGAGCACGGCACCGACTACGTGCTCGTCACCGGCGTCGCGCTGCCCAACCAGTTCATCGACAACGTGCTCGCCTCGGCCAAGGGCGCACTGACCGGCGAGAAGTTCGAGCGCTTCGAGGCCGCCTTCGTCGGCGCCGGCGACACGCTGGCCGCCGCGCTGGCCGCGCTGCTCGCCTCGGGCGCCGAACTGCACGACGCGGTCGGCGAGGCGCTGACCTTCCTCGACCAGTCGCTCGACGCCGGCTTCCGCCCCGGCATGGGCAACGTCGTTCCCGACCGCTTCTTCTGGGCCCTGCCGCCCGGCGAGGAAGGCGAGGAGGCGGGTGCCGAAGCCGCTGGCGAGGCCGAGCCCTCGTCGGCGGCCGGCGAGACGCGGCGCGTGCACTGACCGCATGCCGCGCCCGCGCGGCCGACTCACATGACGACCAACGAACAGCTCTTCGAGCGCGCCCAGCGCTCCATTCCCGGCGGCGTGAACTCGCCGGTGCGCGCCTTTCGCGCGGTCGGCGGCACGCCGCGCTTCATCGCCCGCGCCGAGGGCGCGTACATGGTCGACGCCGAGGGCCGGCGCTACGTCGACTACATCGGCTCGTGGGGTCCGATGATCCTGGGCCACGGCCACCCGGCCGTGCTCGAGGCGGTGCAGCGCGCGGCCGTCGACGGCCTGTCGTTCGGCGCGCCGACCGAGCGCGAGATCGAACTGGCCGAGGCGATCCTTGCGCACGTGCCGTCGATGGAGCAGCTGCGCCTGGTCAGCTCGGGTACCGAAGCCGCGATGAGCGCGATCCGACTGGCGCGCGGCGCCACCGGCCGGCCGGTGCTGATCAAGTTCGAGGGCTGCTACCACGGCCATGCCGACGCCCTGCTGGTCAAGGCCGGCTCGGGGCTGGCCACCTTCGGCCACCCGACCAGCGCCGGCGTGCCCGAGGAGGTCGTGCAGCACACGCTGGTGCTCGAGTACAACAACTTGGCCCAGCTCGACGAGGCGTTCGCGCTGCACGGGCCGCGCATCGCCTGCGTCATCATCGAGCCGATCGCCGGCAACATGAACTTCGTGCGCGCCGGCGTGCCGTTCGTGCGGCGCCTGCGCGAGCTGTGCACGGCGCACGGCGCGCTGCTCGTGTTCGACGAGGTGATGAGCGGCTTTCGCGTCGGCCTGGGCAGCGCGCAGGGGCTGTACGCGCAGGCGATCGCCGGCTTCCGGCCCGACCTCAGCGTGTTCGGCAAGGTGATCGGCGGCGGCATGCCGCTGGCCGCGTTCGGCGGACCGCGCGACGTGATGAGCCAGCTCGCACCGCCCGGGCCGGTCTACCAGGCGGGCACGCTGTCGGGCAACCCGGTCGCCACCGCCTGCGGGCTGGCGACACTGCGCGAGATCGAGCGGCCCGGCTTCTTCGACGCGCTGGCGCGGCGCACGCGCGCGCTGGTCGACGCGCTGTCCGGCGCGGCGCGCGAGGCCGGCGTGCCGTTCGCGGCCGACAGCGAGGGCGGCATGTTCGGCTTCTTCTTCGCCGACGCGCTGCCGCGCAACTACGGCGAGGTGATGGCCAGCGACCGCGAGCGCTTCAACCGCTTCTTCCACGCCATGCTCGAGCGCGGCGTGTATTTCGCGCCCGCGCTCTACGAAGCCGGCTTCGTCAGTGCGGCGCACGGCGAAGCCGAGATCGAGGCGACGCTCGCCGCCGCCCGCGAGGCCCTGCGCGCCTGAGCCGATGCACCTGCACGTCCTCGGCATCTGCGGCACGTTCATGGGAGGGCTGGCGGCGCTGGCTCGCGAGGCGGGCCATCGCGTCACCGGCTGCGACGCCAACGTCTACCCGCCGATGAGCGACCAGCTGCGCGCGCTCGGCATCGACCTGATCGAGGGCTGGGACGCCGGCCAGCTGGCGCTCGAACCGGACCTGTTCGTCGTCGGCAACGTCGTCACGCGCGGCAACCCGCTGATGGAGGCGATCCTCGACGCCGGGCGGCCGTACACCAGCGGGCCGCAATGGCTGTCGGAGCACGTGCTGCAGGGTCGGCACGTGCTCGCGGTGGCCGGCACGCACGGCAAGACGACGACCACCTCGATGCTCGCCTGGGCACTCGAGCGGGCCGGGCTCGAGCCGGGCTTCCTGGTTGGCGGCGTGCCGATGAACTTCGGCGTGTCGGCGCGGCTGGGGCGCGGCAGCGCCTTCGTCATCGAGGCCGACGAGTACGACACCGCGTTCTTCGACAAGCGCAGCAAGTTCGTCCACTACCGGCCGCGCACCGCGATCCTCAACAACCTCGAGTTCGACCACGCCGACATCTTCGACGACCTGGCGGCGATCGAGCGCCAGTTCCACCACCTCGTGCGCACCGTGCCGGCGTCGGGACGTTTGGTCGTCAACGCGCGCGAGGCGAGCCTCGAGCGCGTGCTCGCGATGGGCTGCTGGAGCGAGGTGGTGCGCTTCGGCGCGCGCAAGGAGGAAGCCGGCGCCCTGCGCGCGCGCGGCGAACCGCATGCGTTCGACGTGCTGCGCGGCGGACTGAAGGTCGCGCACGTCGAATGGCCGCTGCTGGGCGAGCACAACCAGCTCAATGCGCTGGCGACGATCGCCGCTGCCGAGCACGTCGGCGTCGCGCCCGAGGTCGCCGCGAAGGCGCTGGCCTCGTTCGAGAACGTGCGCCGGCGCCTCGAGCTGCGCGGCACGGTCGTCCGCGGCGCGGGGTCGATCGCCGTCTACGACGACTTCGCGCACCACCCGACGGCGTTGCGCACGACGATCAACGGCCTGCGCCGGCGCATCGCACCGGGCGAGCGCATCCTGGCCGTGTTCGAGCCGCGCTCGAACACCATGAAGCTCGGCTCGATGAAGTCGCTGCTGCCGTGGGCGCTCGAGGAGGCCGACCTCTCCTTCTGCCACTCGGGCGGCCTGGGCTGGGACGCGGCGCAGGCGCTCGCGCCGCTCGGCCGCCAGGCCCAGGTCTGCGCGACGATCGACGAGTTGGTGCGCGCCGTTGCCGCCGCCGCGCGGCCCGGCGACCACGTGCTGTGCATGAGCAACGGCAGCTTCGGCGGCGTGCACGCCAGGCTGCTCGACGCGCTGGCCGCACCGTGAGCATCACGCACCTGCTCTACCTGCACGGCTTTCGCTCCTCGCCGCAGTCGACCAAGGCGCGGCTGACGGCGGCGTGGCTTGCCGAGCACCGACCCGACGTGCGCTGGTGGTGCCCGCAGCTGCCGCCCTCGCCGAAGGCGGCGATCGACCTCATCGAGGCCGGCCTCGCCGACTGGCCGCGCGCGTCGATGGCGGTCGCCGGCAGCTCGCTCGGCGGCTTCTACGCCACCGTCGTCGCCGAGCGCACGGGCTGCCCGGCGGTGCTGCTCAACCCGGCGGTCGACCCGGCGCGCGACCTGGCCGGCCACCTCGGCGAGACCACCTCCTGGCACGACCCGTCGCAGCGCATCCGTTTCGACGCCGCGTACCTCGACGAATTGCGCACGCTGGCCGTGCCGGCGATCACGCGGCCCGGGCGCTACCTGGCGGTCGTCGCCAAGGGCGACGAGGTGCTCGACTGGCACGAGATGGCGGCGCGCTACGCCGGCACCCACCTCGACCTGGTCGAGGGCGGCGACCACGCGCTGTCGGACTTCGCGACGCGGCTGCCGCGCGTCATGCGGTTCCTCGGCCTCGCCTGAGCACGACGGCGGCCACGATGTACGCCCTGTTCGACGACGCCGGCAAGTTCCACGCCGGCCGCGTGCTGTCCGAGGCCGACAGCTCGCTGCAGGTCGAGCTGGACTCGGGCAGGCGAGTCAAGGTCAAGTCGGCCAACGTGCTGCTGCGCTTCGAGCAGCCGCAGCCGGCCGAACTGCTGGCTCGCGCGCGCGCGCTGGCCGACGAGATCGACCTCGACCTGGCTTGGGAGTTCGCGCCGGCCGCCGAGTTCGGCTTCGGCGAACTGGCGCGCGAGTACTTCAGCGCCGAAGCGGGTGCCGAACAGCAGGCCGCGGCGCTGCTGCGGCTGTTCGAGGCGCCGCACTACTTCCGCCGGCTCGGCCGCGGGCAGTTCCGCAAGGCGCCCGAGGAAACCCTGAAGGCGGCGCTGCTCGGCATCGAGCGCAAGAAACAGCAGGCCGCGCAGGTCGACGCCTGGGCCGGTGAGCTGGTCGCCGGCCGCTGCCCGGCCCCGATCCGTGAGCAGCTCTACCGCATCCTGTTCAAGCCCGACAAGAACGCGCCCGAATACAAGGCCGTGATCGAGGCGTCGAAGCGCGCGCAGCGCGCGCCGCTCGATGTGCTGAAGGCCGCCGGGGCGATCGACAGTCCCTACCAGTTCCACTGGCGGCGCTTCCTGTTCGAGAACTTCCCGCGCGGGACCGCCTTCCCGGCCGGGCTGGAGGCGACGTCGCCGAAGGCCGACGCGCTGCCGCTCGCGAGCGCGCAGGCGTTCTCGATCGACGACGCCGCCACCACCGAGATCGACGACGCACTGTCGGTGCAGGGGCTGGGCAGCGGCACGGTGACGCTGGGCATCCATATCGCCGCGCCGGCCCTGGCGATCGCGCCGGGCAGCGCGCTCGACCAGGTGGCGCGCGAGCGGCTGTCGACCGTCTACCTGCCGGGCTGGAAGCTGACCATGCTGCCCGACGCGGTGGTCGACGCGTACACCCTGCAGGCCGGGCGCGACTGCCCGGCGCTGTCGCTGTACGTGACGCTCGACGAGGCGACGCTCGAGCGGCGCGACACCGCCACACGGATCGAGCGCGTGCGCATCGCCACCAACCTGCGCCACCACGAACTCGACGGCCGCGTCACCGAGGCGACGCTGACCAGCGCCGCGCCCGCCGACTACCCGTTCGCCGCCGAACTGGCGTTCGCCTTCCGGCTGGCGCGTCAGCTGAAGGCCGCTCGCGAGGCGGTGCGCGGCAAGCCCGAAAGCTTCACCCGCCCCGACTACACGTTCCACCTCGAGGGCGCCGGCGACCACGAGCCCGACGGCAGCGAGCGCGTCGTGATCGGCACGCGCGCGCGCGGCGCGCCGCTGGACCTGATCGTCTCCGAGGCGATGATCCTCGCCAACAGCCACTGGGGCGGCTGGCTCGACCAGTTCGGCGTGCCCGGCATCTACCGCTCGCAGGCCAGCCTCGCCCCGGGCGTCAAGGTGCGCATGGGCACGCGCGCCGCACCGCACGCCGGGCTCGGCGTCGCGCAGTACGCCTGGTCGACCTCGCCGCTGCGCCGCTACGTCGACCTGGTGAACCAGTGGCAGCTCGTCGCCTGCGCGCGCCACGGCCGCACCGCCGCGCTGGCAGCGCCCTTCAAGCCCAAGGACGCGGCATTGTTCTCGATCGTCTCGACCTTCGATGCCGCCTACGCGGCCTACGGCGCGTTCCAATCGGGCATCGAGCGCTACTGGACCTTGCGCCACCTCGAGCAGAACGGCATGCACGAACTGGACGCCACGGTGATGGCCAACGGACTGGTGCGCGCCGACAGCCTGCCGCTGGTGCTGCGCGCGGTCGGCGCCGAGTCGCTGCCGCGCGGCGCCGGGGTGCGCGTGCGCATCGCCGCCATCGACCTGCTGACGCTCGACGCACATGCCAATGTGGTGGCCCGGCTCGACGCCGAGCACGCCGCCCCCGCCGAGGCGGAGGCCGACGAGATGGAGGGCGCCGGCCCGCTCACGCTGGCGATCGACCTGCCCGACGACGCGGCCCCGGCGGCCCCGCCCGAAGACGGCGCCTGACGCATGCGCTGGCTGGCCCGCCTGTCGACGCTGCAGATCGCACTGCTGATTTCGTTCGGCGTGCACGCGGCGCTGCTGACCGTGCGGCTGGTCGATCCGGAGAGTTTCAACCGCGTGTTCCAGGACACGCCGCTCGAGGTCATCCTCGTCAACTCGCGCTCGGGCGAACCGCCGGCCAAGGCGCAGGCGATCGCGCAGGCCAGCCTGGCGGGCGGCGGCGACGCCGAGCGTGGACGCGCCACCTCGCCGCTGCCGCCGTCCGCGCTGATGGAGGTCGGCGACGCCGACGAGGAAACGCATCGGCAGATCGAACAGCTGCAGGAGCAGCAGCAGCAGCTGCTGGCGCAGATCCGCCGCGAGATGGCGCTGCTGCCGCCGCCCGATCCGCGTCGCGACGACGGCAGCGCACAGGCACGCGAGCAGGAAGAGCGCCGCCGCCAGCTGGTGCAGACGCTGGCCGAGATCGAGAAGCGCATCAACGAGGAGAACGCGCGGCCCAAGCGCCGCTACATCAGCCCGTCGACGCGCGAGGAGGTCTACGCGCTGTACTACGACGCGCTGCGCCGCAAGATCGAGGAGCGCGGCACGCGCAACTTCCCCGAATACCGCGGCCGCAAGCTGTACGGCGATCTGGTGATGAACATCACCGTCGACGCGCTTGGCCGCGTCGTCGAGGCCGAGGTGGTGCGCGGCTCGAAGTCGCGCGAGCTCGACCGCCGCGCGGTGGCGATCGCGCGCGCGGCGGCGCCGTTCGGCGCCTTCACGCCGGCGATGCGCGCCAAGGCCGACCAGCTCGTCATCACCTCGCGCTTTCGCTTCACGCGCGAGGAGGGGCTGGAAACGAGTCTGGCCGCGCCGCAGTGAGATGACGGCGCCCGACCTGTACGCCGTGATCGGCCATCCGGTCGAGCACAGCCAGTCGCCGTTCATCCACGCGCGCTTCGCTGCACTGACCGGCCAGTCGATGCGCTACGAGCGGCGGCTCGCACCGCTCGGCGGCTTCGCGGCGACGCTGGCCGCCTTCGCCGCCGAAGGCGGACGCGGCTGCAACGTGACGGTGCCGTTCAAGCACGAGGCGTTCCGGCTCGCGGGGCGCTCGAGCGAGCGCGCGCGCCGCGCCGGCGCGGCCAACGTGCTCAGCCGCGAGGGCGACGGCTGGGCTGCCGACAACAGCGACGGCATCGGCCTGGTGCGCGACCTGCGCCAGAACGCCGGCGCCGCGATCGCCGACCGACGGCTGCTTCTCGTCGGCGCCGGCGGCGCGGCGGCCGGCGTGCTCGGCCCGCTCATCGAGGAGCGCCCGGCCGCGATCGTCGTCGCCAACCGCA
>JBLMVT010000172.1:0-4986 GCA_050256835.1 Betaproteobacteria bacterium
TGCGCCTGGGCAAGGGCCCGGTCACGCCCGACGGCGACATGGGCGAGGAGAAGTACCGCCTGATCGTCGAGGGCCCGCCCAACTGGACCAGCTTCCGCGACTTCTGGAAGATGTTCTACGAGGAGGGCGCGGTCGTCGTCAGTTCGACCTACGCCAAGGTCGGCGGCCTGTACGACTTCGGCTTCCGCCACGACCCGGACCATCCGCTCGAATCGCTGGCCGACTACTGCCTGGGCTGCTATACGAACCTCAACCTGCCGTCGCGGATCGACATGATCTGCAAGTACATCGACGAGTACCAGGCCGACGGCCTGCTGATCAACTCGATCAAGAGCTGCAACAGCTTCTCGGCCGGGCAGCTGCTGATCCTGCGCGAGGTCGAGAAGCGCACCGGCAAGCCGGCCGCGTTCATCGAGACCGACCTGGTCGACCCGCGCTACTTCTCGGCGGCCAACGTGAAGAACCGGCTGGAGAGCTACTTCCAGATGGTCAAGCAGAAGCGCACGGCCGCGCTGGCCGCCGCGCACTGAAGGGAACCGCCATGCGTTGCTTCATCGGCATCGACCTCGGCTCGACGACCACCAAGGCGGTGGTCATCGACGAACACCAGAACGTGCTCGGCCGCGGCATCACCAACTCGCGCTCCAACTACGACACCGCGGCGGCGATCGCCAAGCAGGAGGCGCTGGTCAACGGCCGCTTCCACCTGTTCCGGCAGGCGCTCGGCGCCAGCGGCGCGCTGAACGGCTCGCTCGACCGCTTCATCGGCCAGCTCGAGCGCGACTTCCGTTCCGAGCAGTACCTCGAGCAGCTCGCCGACCTCGAGCAGACCTGCCAGAAGAGCCTGGAGACGGCCAAGTTCGGCGACGCCACGAAGGCCGTCGGCGAGGCGCTGACCGAGGTGTTCGCGCGGCTGAAGACCGAGGCGCCGGCGCTGTTCGCCGAGGGGGCCAAGCGCAAGAGCGACTTCTTCCGCGACATCGCCGGCAGCCAGTACCTGGCGATCGGCGAGACGGTCGCCAAGGACGCCGAGATCCGCTACGACTTCCTGCTCAACGTCTTCGACCGCTCGATCATCGAGGTCGAGAACCGAGTCTACGGGGACTCGATCCGGCGCCACCTGCTGGCCGCGCTCGAGCGCAGCTTCCTGGCGCTGCCCGATACGCAGGCGCGGCGCGCGCAGGTCGAGGCGCCGATCAAGGGCATCCTCGACACCGAGATGGAGGAGACCTACGTCGTCGGCACCGGCTACGGCCGGGCGCGGCTGCCGTTCTCCAAGGAGCACATCCGCAGCGAGATCCTCTGCCACGGGCTGGGCGCGCACGTCATGTACCCCGGCACCGCCACGGTGCTCGACATCGGCGGGCAGGACACCAAGGCGATCCAGGTCGACCCGGCGGGCATCGTCGAGAGCTTCCAGATGAACGACCGCTGCGCGGCCGGCTGCGGGCGCTACCTGGGCTACATCGCCGACGAGATGAACATGGGCCTGCACGAGCTGGGCCCGCTGGCGATGAAGTCGACCAAGACGATCCGCATCAACTCGACCTGCACCGTGTTCGCCGGCGCCGAGCTGCGCGACCGCCTGTCGCTGGGCGACAAGCGCGAGGACATCATGGCCGGCCTGCACCGCGCCATCATCCTGCGCGCGATGTCGATCCTGGCGCGCTCGGGGGGTATCCGCGACCAGTTCACCTTCACCGGCGGTGTCGCCAAGAACGAGGCCGCGGTGAAGGCACTGACCGAGCTGGTCGAGGAGAATTACGGCAAGCTCACGCTCAACATCAACCCCGACTCGATCTACACCGGGGCGCTCGGCGGTGCGACCTTCGCCTGGCGCGCCGTGGTCGAGGAAGGCAAGACCGCCGAAGCCCGCCCCTGAGGAGACCCGCAATGACCACCACCATCGGTATCGACATCGGCTCCGGCGCGGTGAAGAGCGTGCTGTTCCGCGTCGACGGCGACCGCGTCGAATGGCTCGCCAAGCGCTGCGAGCGCATCCGCCGGCGCGACCCGATGACGCTGGCCCAGGAAGGGCGCGACGGCGTGATGGCCGACGCCGGCCTGGCCGGCAACGACATCGACTACATCGCCACCACCGGCGAGGGCGAGAACGTCAAGTTCGCCACCGGCCACTTCTATTCGATGACCACGCACGCGCGCGGCGGCGTGTTCCTCAACCCCGATGCGCGCGCAGTGGTCGACATCGGCGCGCTCAACGGCCGCGCGATCTCGGTCGACCCGCGCGGCAAGGTGCTGTCCTACAAGATGACCAGCCAGTGCGCCTCGGGCTCGGGCCAGTTCCTGGAAAACATCGCGCGCTACCTCGGCGTCGCGGTCGAGGAGATCGGCGCGCTGTCGCAGAGTTCGAAGGATCCGGAGAAGGTCAGCTCGATCTGCGCCGTGCTGGCCGAGACGGACGTCATCAACATGGTCAGCCGCGGCATCGCCACGCCCGACATCCTCAAGGGCATCCACCTGTCGATGGCCTCGCGCATCGTCAAGCTGCTGAAGGTCACCGGGGTGAAGGACGGCGTCGCGCTGCTCACCGGCGGGCTCGCGCTCGACACCGGGCTGCTCGCCGCCGTGCAGGAGGAGATGGTCGCCGAGAAGGTCGCCGTGAAGGCGGTCAGCCACCCCGATTCGATCTACGCCGGCGCCATCGGCGCGGCACTGTGGGGCGCGTTCCGCCACGGCAAGCTGGCCGAGCTGCAGGAACGCGCCGCCGCCTGAACCCGAGGAGAAAGCATCATGGCCCTCATCATCACCGACAACTGCACCGCCTGCGACGCCTGCAAGCCGGTCTGCCCGAACGAGGCGATCAGCGTCGGCGACCCAATCTACGTCATCGACCCGCTGCGCTGCACCGAATGCGTCGGCGCCGAGGACGAGCCGCAATGCAAGCTGGTCTGCCCGGCCGACTGCATCGAGCAGCATCCCGACTTCGTCGAAACGCCGGAGCAGCTGCTCGCCAAGTACGAGGCGCTGCGCGCCTGAGGTCCCTCGCCGCTGCGGGGAGACGGTAGGGGGCCTCGCGCCGCCCGGCGGGCCGACGTAAGCTCTTCGCAGCGGCCCGAGATGGCGGCCGCGTCTGTCGGAGTGGCCCATGCGTCTCGCCCTCGCCCTGCTGCTGTCGGTCGTCCTCGCCGCCTGCGCGGCGCCGCCGCCTCCGCCGGCGCAGACGCTGTTCGAGGACGCCGCGTTCCGGCCCCCGGGCGTGCGGATCGACCCGGCCGCGGTGTTCGCGCTCAGTGGCGAGATGCGGGACTACCTCGACCACGAGCTGGCCGACTCGCTGCGCAGCAAGGGCTACGAACGCGGCCTGGTCGACGCGCTGTACAAGCGCAGCCAGCTCAGGCTCGACTACGACGCCAAGGTCACGCGCACGGCCGCCGAGGCGTTCGCCGCCCGCTCGGGCAACTGCCTGTCGCTGGTCATCATGACGGCGTCGTTCGCCAAGGCGCTCGACCTGCCGGTGACGTTCCAGAGCGCCTACACCGACGAGACCTGGAGCCGCAGCGGCGACCTCTACTTCAAGAGCGGCCATGTCAACATCGCGCTCGGCCGTCGCCTGATCGACCGCGGCAACGACCGCCAAGCCACGCAGCTGATGATCGACTTCCTGCCCGCCGGCGAGCTGCAGGGGCTGCGCACGACGCCGATCTCCGAGCAGACGGTGCTGGCGATGTTCATGAACAACCGCGCCGCCGAGGCGCTCGGTCGCGGCGAGATTGACGACGCCTACTGGTGGGCGCGCGAGGCGATCCGCCAGAGCCCGACCTTCCTCGCCGCCTACAACACGCTGGGCGTCGTCTACCTGCGCCACGGCGAGCGCGCGCAGGCCGATCGCGTGTTCGCCGAGGTGCTGGCGCGCGAACCGGCCAACGAACAGGCGCTGGCCAACCGAGCGCAGGTGCTGACCCTGCTCGGCCGCGACGCCGAGGCGCAGGCGCTGCGCCGGCGCCTGGCCGAGGTCGAGCCCTATCCGCCGTACCACTTCTACGATCTCGGCCGTCGGGCGATGGAGCGCGGCGACTTCAAGGCCGCGCGCGCGCTGTTCGCACGCGAGGTCGACCGCGCCTCGTACCAGAGCGAGTTCCACTACTGGCTCGCGCTGGCCGACTTCCGGCTCGGCGATATCGACGCCGCGCGCCGGCAGCTCGACCTGGCGCGCGAGAACAGCACTACCCGCGACGACCACGACCTGTACGCCGCCAAGCTGGCCTGGCTGCAGTCGTACCGCCGCCCGCCGCAGTAGTCCGGTCAGAAGAGCGCCCTGTCGCGGTTCGCCGCCCGATCGAGGCCCTTCGCGGCGGCGACGCCCTTGGCGCCGCGGAAGTTGGTGCCGTCGAGGTCGGCCTCGGCGAAGTCGGCGCCGCTCACGTCCGCGCCGCCCAGGTCCGCGCCGCCGAGCTTGGCGCGAAACAGGCTGGCGCCGCGCAGGTCGGCGCCGCGCAGGTCAGCGAAGGCGAGCAGGGCGCGATTGAGGTCGGCACCCGACAGGTCGGCGCCGGCCAGGCGCGCGCCCGTCAGGTCGGTGCGCATCTGGCCCATGCCCTGGTTGCGGATGTCGACGCCGAGGTTGGCGCCGTGCAGGCGCGCCCGGCTGAGGTCGACGCCGGGGAAGTCGGCGATGACGCGCGCGCCCGACAGGTCGGCGCCGGCGAACTCGGGCCGCGCCTTGACCTCGCCGCCGAGCACGACGACCGACAGCAGGCTGGCGCCCACGAGCCTGGCGCCGCGGAAGTCGGTGCCCATCAGCCAGGCGCCGTTCAGGTTGGCGCCGGACAGGTCGGCGCCGGCGAGCCTCGTCCTGACCAGCTTCGCGCCGAACAGGCTGGCACGCGCCAGTCGCGCGCCGGACAGGTCCAGCCCGCTCAGGTCCGCGCCCGACAGGTCCTGGCCGGAGAGGTCGAGCCGTGCCGGTGTGCCGGCCGCGGCCAGCCGCTCGCGCACGTCGTCGGCGCCGAGCCCGGCGGCCGGCGC
>JBLMVT010000173.1:0-11595 GCA_050256835.1 Betaproteobacteria bacterium
GCCTGCCGCCGCGCGCTCGACCACGCGCTGATCACCGCGCCGGCGGCGCGCGACCCGGCGCTGGTCGAGCAGCTGCGCTGCATCGCCGGGCGGGTGCTGTAGGGGCCGGCATGCGCATCGACGGCCGCGCCACGCGCACCATCTGGCCCGAGGCCGACGGCCGTGTCGGCGTGATCGACCAGCGCGCGCTGCCGCACCGCGTCGAGGTCGCGCAGCTGGCCGACCTCGACGACGTGGTGCGCGCCATCGCCGACATGGCCGTGCGCGGCGCACCGCTGATCGGTGTCACCGCGGCCTACGGCATGGCGCTGCAGGCCGGGCGCGACGCCGGCGACGCGGCACTCGATGACGCGGCGCAGCGCCTGAAGTCGGCGCGGCCGACCGCCGTCAACCTCGCCTGGGCCGTCGACCGCGCCCGCGCCGAGCTGCAGCCGCTGCGGCCGGCCGAGCGCGCCCGCGCCGCGTGGAGCTTCGCCGCGCGGCTGGCCGACGAGGACGTCGCCGCCAACACGGCGATCGGCCGCCATGGCCTCGTGCTGCTGCAGGAACTGGCTCGCCGCAAGCGCGGCGAGCCGGTCAACGTGCTGACGCACTGCAACGCCGGGTGGCTGGCGACGGTCGACTGGGGCACGGCGCTGGCGCCGGTCTACGCCGCGCAGCGGGCCGGGCTGGCGCTGCACGTCTGGGTCGACGAGACTCGACCGCGCAACCAGGGCGCGAGCCTGACCTGCTTCGAGCTGCGCGAGGAGGGCGTGCCGCACACGCTCGTCGCCGACAACGCCGGCGGCCACCTGATGCAGCGCGGGCGGGTCGACGCCGTGCTGGTCGGCTGCGACCGGGTCGGTGCGCGCGGCGACGTCGCCAACAAGATCGGCACCTACCTGAAGGCCCTCGCCGCACGGGACAACGGGGTGCCGTTCTGGGTTGCGATGCCACTCGCGACGCTCGATGCCGCCATCGACGACGCTCTGGCGGCGATCCCGATCGAGGAGCGCGGCGCGCGCGAGGTGACGCACATCAGCGGGCGCGACCGCCACGGCGACACCGTCGAGGTGGCCCTCGCCCCGCCGGGCACGGCGGCGGCCAACCCGGCCTTCGACGTGACGCCGGCGCGGCTGGTCGGTGCCCTGATCACCGAGCGCGGCGTGGTCGAAGCGACGCCCGCAGGCATCGATTCATTGCGGGAGAAGGAGGGCGCCGGTGACCGATGAAAGCGACGCCGGCCTGCGCGCCGACCTCGTGGCCGCGGTGCGCGCGCTCGACGCGCAGGGACTCAACCGCGGCAGCACCGGCAACGTCAGCGTGCGCGCTGCCGACGGCGGCATCTGGATCACCCCGACCGGCATGGGCGCCGACGAGATCGGCGTCGACGATCTCGCCTGGATCGCGCTCGACGGCAGGGCCGAGCGCGGACGCTGGCGAGCGTCGAGCGAGGCGCCTTTCCACCGCGCGATCTACCGTGCCCGGCCCGACCTGCGGGCCGTCGTCCACGTGCACTCGGTACACGCGACGGCGCTGGCCTGCCTGCGCCGCGGCCTGCCGGCGTTCCACTACATGGTCGCCATTGCCGGCGGCGACGACGTGCCCTGCGTGCCCTACCACCTGTTCGGCAGCGCGGCGCTGTCGCAGGCCGTCGCGCGCGGCTTCGCCGACCGCGACGCGTGCCTGCTCGCCAACCACGGGCTGGTCTGTGGCGGCGACAGCCTGGCGCGCTCGCTGAAGGTCGCGCTGGAGATCGAATCGCTGTGCGCGACCTACCTGACCGCGCTGGCGGCCGGCGAGCCGGCGCTGCTGTCTGCCGCGGAGATGGCCGAGGTGCGCGAGCGCTTCCGGCACTACGGCAGATCCGAGCGTGCATGAACGACACGGGCACGAGCGACCCCGTCGAGAAGGTCACGGTCACGCCCTTCGGCGTCGAACTGCGCCGCCTGCGCCTGTCCGACCCGCTGCGCTGGCTCGCGCTCGGCTGGGCCGACTTCAGCCGCGCGCCGGCGATCGGGCTGTTCTACGGCGCCTGCTTCGCTGCGATGGGCTGGTTGCTGCTCGCCGCCTACCGCCACGCCGCCGTGCACGTGCTGACGCTGTCGGCCGGCTTCCTGCTGATGGGCCCGTTCCTGTGCATGGGCCTGTACCGCACCAGCCAGCAGCTCGAGCGTGGCGAGCCGCCCGACCTCGGGCTGTCGCTGCTCGCCTGGACGACGCGCACCGGCACGCTGGCCATCTTCGGCTTCGTGCTGCTGGTGCTCGAGATGCTGTGGAGCCGTTCGGCCCTGATCGTCTTCGCGGTCAGCTTCGACGGCATGCCCGACTTCCACGGGTCCATGGCGATGCTGCTCGACCCGGAGAACCTGGGCTTCATCGTCGCCTACCTCCTCGTCGGCGCGCTGTTCGCCGGGCTGATCTACGCGGTGAGCGTGGTCTCGATCCCGATGATTCTCGATCGGCCGGTCGATGCCGTCACCGCCGCACTGACGAGCCTGCGCCTGGTGCTGACCCAGCCGCTCGTCATGCTGTGCTGGGGCGCGCTCATCACCGCGCTCGTCGTGCTGGCGCTGCTGCCGTGGTTCCTCGGCCTGCTCGTCGTCGGGCCGGTGCTCGGGCATGCGAGCTGGCATGCGTACCGGGCGGCGGTGGTCGACGGGAACGACGCGCCGGCGGCCTGATTGCGGTGTGTCGTGCCTGCGCCGCTGCCTCGAGGGTGCCCCGCGAGCGTGGACCGGAGAACGCACCCCTCGGCTACCCGCCACGCCGAGCGCAACCCGCGCCGGCTCGGGCCGACGACATCGGCTTCAGCCCAGCCAGCCGTTTCGCCGCACGTCGCCCAGCGTCAGATCCAAACAGCGCCGGATCAGCGCGACCATCTCGTCGATCTGCGCGTGCGTGATGACGAGCGGCGGTGCGACGATCATGCGGTCGCCGACCGCGCGCATGATCAGGTCGTTGGCGAAGCAGTGGCCGCGGCACACCATGCCAACCTCCAGCTCGGGCGGGAAGGGCAGCGCGGTCGCCTTGTCCTTGACGAGCTGCAGCGCGCCCATCAGGCCGCAGGCCTGCACCTCTCCGACCAGCGGGTGCTGCGCCAGTTCGGCGTAGCGCGCCGCCAGGTACGGCCCGCTGTCGTCGCGCACGCGCTCGACCAGTCCGAGCTCGCGGATCAGCCGGATGTTGGCGACGCCGACTGCGCAGGCCACGGGGTGCCCGCTGTAGGTGTAGCCGTGCTCGAACTCGCCGCCGCGCTCGATCAGCACGCGCGCGACGCGCTCGCCGACCATCACGCCGCCGAGCGGGATGTAGCCGCTGGTCACGCCCTTGGCAAAGGTCATCAGGTCGGGTCGCGTGCCGAAGCGCTCGCAGCCGAACCAGTGGCCGGTGCGGCCGAAGCCGCAGATCACCTCGTCGCTGGCCAGCAGGATGCCGTGGCGGTCGCAGATGCGCTGGACCTCGGGCCAGTAGGTCTCGGGCGGCACGATCACCCCGCCGGCGCCCTGCACCGGCTCGCCGATGAAGGCGGCGACACGATCGGCGCCGATCTCGGTGATCTTCTGCTCGAGCCAGCGCGCCGCGAGCAGGCCGAAGTCGTCGCGCGACAGGCCGGCGCCGTGCAGCAGCCAGTGCGGCTGCTCGATGTGCTCGACGCCGGGGATCGGCAGGCCGCCCTGCTGGTGCATGGCGCGCATGCCGCCAAGCGACGCGCCGGCCATCGTCGAGCCGTGGTACGAATTCCAGCGGCTGATGATGACCTGGCGCTGTGGCTGGCCCAGCAGGTCCCAGTAGCGGCGCACCATGCGCACCACGGTGTCGTTGCCCTCGCTACCCGAGTTGGTGAAGAACACGTGCGCGAACTGCGGCGGCGTGACCTCGGCGAGCAGCTCGGCCAGTTCGATCGCCGGCGGCGTCGCCGTCTGGAAGAACGCGTTGTAGAAGGGCAGGGTCTCGAGCTGGCGGGTCGCCGCCTCGATCAGCGCGCGCTGGCCGTAGCCGACGTTGACGCACCACAGGCCCGACATCGCGTCGAGGATGCGTCGGCCCTCGCTGTCCCACAGGTGGATGCCCTCGCCGCGCTCGACGATGCGCGCGCCGGTGGCGGCGAGCGCCGCGAAATCGGTGAACGGGTGCAGGAAGTGCTCCGCGTCGGCGGCCTGCCACTGCGCGGTGGTTCTGGCGGCGGTGCGCTCAGTCATACGTGCAGCAGCAGGTGCTCGCGCTCCCATGGCGAGATCACCTTCATGAATTCCTCGTACTCGACTTCCTTGATCTCGGTGTAGACGGTGACGAACGACTCGCCGAGCACTTCGGCCAGGTCCTTCTCGTGGCGCAGCAGCGCCAGCGCTTCGGACAGGCTGCGCGGCAGCACGTAGTCGCCGAGATAGGCGTCGCCCTTGCATTCGGGCGTCGGCTCGAGCCGGTGCTTGATGCCGAGCCAGCCGCACGCCAGCGTGGCGGCCAGCGCGACGTACGGGTTGGCGTCGGCGCCGATGATGCGGTTCTCGATGCGCCGGGCCTGCGGCGGCGCCACTGGCGAGCGGATGCCGACCGTGCGGTTGTCGGTGCCCCACTGGATGTTGATCGGCGCCGCGGTGTAGCGGGCGAGCCGCCGGTAGCTGTTCACGTAGGGCGCGAACAGCGCCATCGCCGCCGGCGCGTAGCGCTGCAGGCCGCCGATGTACCAGCGGAACAGGTCGGTCGCGTTGCCGTCGGGGCCGCTGAACAGGTTGGCCCCGCTTGTCGCGTCGGTCAGGCTCTGGTGCACGTGCATCGCGCTGCCCGGCTCGCCGGCGATCGGCTTGGCCATGAAGGTGGCGAACATGTCGTGGCGCAGTGCCACCTCGCGCACCGTGCGCTTGAAGAAGAACACCTCGTCGGCCAGGCTCACCGGCGCGCCGTGGAAGAAGTTGATCTCCATCTGGCCGGCGCCGATCTCGTGGATCAGCGTGTCGACGTTCAGCTCCATCTTCTCGCAGTAGTCGTACACGTCCTCGAACAGCGGGTCGAACTCGTTGACCGCGTCGATCGAGTAGGCCTGGCGCGAGGTCTCGGCGCGCCCGCTGCGGCCGATCGGCGGCTTCAGCGGGATGTCGGGGTCGGTGTTGCGCGCGACCAGGTAGAACTCGATCTCGGGCGCGACCACCGGCGCCCAGCCCTCGGCAGCGTACAGCTCGCAGACACGCTTCAAGACCGAGCGCGGCGCGTAGGGGATGAGCCTGCCGTCGCGGTCGTAGCAGTCGTGGATCACCTGCGCGGTCGGGTCGGCTGCCCACGGCACGATGCGCACCGTCGCCGGGTCGGGCCGCAGGTGCATGTCGCGATCGGTCGGCGTGATGACGTCGTAGTAAGGCCCCTCCTCGGGGAACTCGCCGGTGACGCCCATCGCGACGACGATCTCCGGCAGCCGCATGCCGCGGTCCTCGGTGAACTTCTCGCGCGGCAGGATCTTGCCGCGCGCCACGCCGGTGAGGTCGGGCACCAGGCACTCGATCTCGGTCACGCGGCGCTGGTTGAGCCACTGCTCCAGCTCGCTGAACGTGAGGTTGTCTCGGACCACCATGAAGCCACCTGCCGCTGCGGCCCGGCACGACAGCGCGCCGGGCGCCGCCGCCGGGCGGCGACTACCCCACTGTATCGCGGTGGCGCTCGCGGTACGTACGGCAGGCGCTGCCGAAGGCCTTCAGCAGCCGCATCGACACCGGGTTGCGCGCCGCCCGCCACTCGGGGTGCCACTGCACGCACAGGCTGAAGCCCTTGGCCTCGGGCACCGAGAACGCCTCGACCAGCCCGTCGGGCGCGCGCGACTCGACGCGCAGCCCGGGCGCAAGCCGCTTCACGCCCTGGCCGTGCAGCGAGTTGACCTCGATGCGGCGCCGCTCGACGATCGCCTCGAGCACGCCGCCGGGGACGACGTCGACCGGGTGCGCGATGTCGTACTGCACCTCGGGCGGCTGGCCCGGCGGGGCGCGGTGGTCGGCGTGGCCGGGCTGATCCTGCACCGCCTGGTGCAGGCTGCCGCCGAGCGCGACGTTGGTCTCCTGGAAGCCGCGGCAGATGGCGAACAGCGGAATGCCGCGCGCCAGCACCCGGGGGATCAGCGGCAGCGTCCAGGCGTCGCGCGCCGGATCGAGCGGCAGGCTGGCGTCGTGCACCTCCTCCTCGAAGTGGCTCGGGTGCACGTTCGACGGCGAGCCGGTGAGCAGCACGCCGTCGGCCAGGTCGAGCAGGGCGTCGAACTCGTCGGGCTGCGCCGACGGCACGACCAGCGGCAGCGCGCCGGCCAGCCGCACGAAGTCGGTGTACTTCTGGCCGACGACCTGGAAGGGCGTGGTGCCGATCTGCCGGTGGCAGGCCGGCACCAGCACCACCGGCACGTCGCGTGCGGCCACGCGGGCTCCGTCAGGCGGCCCGCTTCAGGCAGTCGGCGATGGTGCCGAGCATCTGGTCGATGTGCGACTTCTCGGTGATCAGCGGCGGCGACAGCGCGATCGTGTCGCCGGTCGTGCGCATGAACAGGCCCTTGTCCCAGGCGTCGAGGAAAACCGCGAAGCCGCGCTTGCCAGGGTCGTTCGCGATCGGCGCCAGCTCGATGCCGCCGACCAGGCCGAGGCTGCGGATGTCGATCACGTTCGGCAGGCCCTTCAGCGAGTGCACGGCGTCGGCGAAGTACCCCTCGAGGTCCTTGCCGCGCGTCAGCAGTCCTTCCTCCTGGTAGGTGTCGAGCGTGCCGATCGCCGCCGCGCAGGCCAGCGGGTGCGCCGAATACGTGTAGCCGTGGAAGAACTCGATCAGGTGCTCGGGGCCGTTCATGAAGGCGTCGTGGATGAACTGCTGGGCGAACACCGCGCCCATCGGCACCGCGCCGTTGGTGATGCCCTTGGCGACCGTCATCAGGTCGGGCGTGACGCCGAAGCGCTGCGCCGCGAACGGTGCGCCGGTGCGCCCGAAGCCGGTGATGACCTCGTCGAAGATGAGCAGGATGCCGTGCTTGTCGCAGATCGCGCGCAGCCGTTCGAGGTAGCCCTTGGGCGGCATCAGCACGCCGGTGGAGCCGGCGATCGGCTCGACGATGACCGCGGCGATGGTCGAGGCGTCGTGCAGCGCGACCAGCCGCTCGAGGTCGTCCGCCAGCTCGACGCCGTGCTCCGGCTGGCCGACCGTGAAGGCGTTGCGCGCCGGGTCGTGGGTATGCCGGATGTGGTCGACGCCGGCCAGCAGCGTGCCGAACATCTTGCGGTTGGAGACGATGCCGCCGACCGAGATGCCGCCGAAGTTGACGCCGTGGTAGCCCCGCTCGCGGCCGATCAGCCGGGTGCGCGAGCCCTCGCCGCGTGCACGGTGGTAGGCGATCGCCATCTTCAGCGCGGTCTCGACCGACTCCGAGCCCGAGTTGGTGTAGAAGACCTTGGACAGGCCCGGCGGCGTGATCTTCACCAGCCGCTCGGCCAGTTCGAACGCCATCGGATGGCCCATGTTGAACGGCGGGGCGAAGTCGAGTTCGGCGGCCTGGCGGGCGATCGCCTCGACGATCTTCGGCCGGTTGTGGCCGGCGTTGACGCACCACAGCCCCGCGGCGGCATCGAGGATCTGCCGTCCCTCGGGGGTCCAGAAGTGCATGCCCGAGGACCTGGCGAACAGGCGCGGCGCCTTCTTGAACTGGCGTTCCGCGGTGAAGGGCATCCAGTAGGCGTCGAGGTCGCGTTTCATGGTCGGTTCCGGGCGTTGCGATGCTGAAGTCTAGGCAGGCGAGGGCGCAATGTGCGAGCGGTTTGCCGGCGGCCCCGTGCCCGTGCCTGCAATATCATGCGGCGAACCGGTCGCCCGCCGACAGTTCGTGCGAACAACCCCGATGCCAGTGCAACTCGATGCGATCGACCGTGCGATCCTGGTCGAGCTGCAGAAGGACGGCCGGCTCGCCAACGTCGAGCTGGCCGAGCGCGTGCACCTGTCGCCGTCGGCCTGCCTGCGCCGCGTCAAGGCGCTCGAGGACAGCGGCGTGATCGCGCAGTACGTCGCGCTGGTCGACCCGCGGCGCGTCGGCCAGCCGGGCACCAGCTACACGATCGTCAACCTCGAGAAGCTCACCCCCGCGGCGATCGAGGCCTTCGAATCTGCGGTGCGCGACTGCGAGACCATCCTCGATTGTTTCTACGTCGCCGGCAGCAACGATTACCTGATCCGCTTCACCTACAGCGACGCCGCCGACCTCGAACGCCTGCACGCCGAGGTGCTGATGCGTCTGCCCGGCGTGGTGCGTTCGAACTCGATGCTGGTGCTGCGGACTGTGAAAAAAACGACCGCCCTGCACATCTGACCTAGCGCTGACCCTGACTTGACGCTCGCCGACCTCACCCCGAGCATGGCCCGGTCCAGCCGATCGACGAGGAGCGCGCAATGGCCAAGGTGAAGATGGAAACGAAGGTGCCGGTCTCCGCCGACGCCCTGTGGCAGACGGTGGGCGGCTTCAACGCCTTGCCGAAGTGGCATCCGGCGGTCGCCAGCAGCGAGGCCACGGGCGACGCCAAGGGCTCGACGCGCACCCTGAGCCTGGCCGGCGGCGGCAAGCTCGTCGAACGGCTCGAGGACGCCGACCCGAAGCGGCGCAGCTACCGTTATTCGATCGTTGCCGGCCCGCTGCCGGTGGCCGACTACACGGCCGAGGTGCACGTCATCGACAACGGCGACGGCACCTCCACGCTCGAATGGTCGAGCGATTTCGAGCCCAAGGGCGCGAGCGAGCAGGACGCGCTGGGCGTCGTGCGCGGCATCTACCAGGCAGGCTTCGACAATCTGCGCAAGATGTTCGGGGCCTGACCATCGCGAATCGCGTCAGGGCCTCGGGCGGCGTGCCGCGCACACGGCCCGCTTCTCCTTCCGTCGGGTGACCATGGATCGCAACGATGCGCTGCTCGAGGACTGGCGCGCCCGCGCGCTGGCGATCGAAAGTGAGGTGGCCCGCGCGGTCATCGGCCAGGAGCGGACGATCAGGCTGCTCAACACCGCCGTGTTCGCGCGCGGCCACGTGCTGCTGCAGGGCGATGTCGGCGTCGGCAAGACGACCCTGCTGCGCGCCTTCGCGCACGTGCTCGGCGGCGACTTCGCGCGCGTCGAGGGCACCATCGACCTGATGCCCGGCGACCTCGTCTACTACACCTACATCAGCGCCGAGGGGCGGCCGGCGGTTGAGCACGGGCCGCTGATCCGCCACGGCGAGGAACTCGCGATCTTCTTCTTCAACGAGATCAACCGCGCCCGCCCGCAGGTGCACTCGCTGCTGCTGCGCGTGATGGCCGAGCGCAGCGTCTCGGCCTTCAACCGCGAGTTCCGCTTCCCGCACCTGCTGGTGTTCGCCGATCGCAACCGCGTCGAGCGCGAGGAGACGTTCGAGATCTCGTCGGCCGCGCGCGACCGCTTCATGATGGAGGTGACGATCGATGCGCCGGCCAGCGACGCGGACCGCGCCAGGCTGATGTTCGACCCGCGCTTCCACGACACCGACCGTCTGGTCGGCACGCTGCGGCCGGCCATGCTGGCCTACCGCGAGCTGAACGCGGTCGGCGAGGCGATCCAGAGCAGCATCGGCGCCTCGGACGCCCTGCAGCGCTACGCGCTGGGCCTGTGGCGCGCCACCGCGGTGCCGGCCGAGTACGGCGTGCGGCTGTCCGACCTCGACGTCTCCCAGCTCATGCTGGCCGGCGCCAGCCCGCGCGGCATGAGCATGCTGCTGCGCGCCGCGCGCGTCACCGCCTGGCTTGCCGGCCGCGCCTATGTCGCGCCCGAGGACGTGCAGGCGGTGTTCGTCGAGACGCTGGCGCACCGGCTGTGCTACCAGCCGGTCTACGAGATGCGGCGCGGCGAGATCTCCGGGCCGCTGATGGCCGGCATCCTGCAGCAGGTCGCGGCGCCCTGAAGGAGCGGGGCGATGGCGGGCGTGCAGGAGTTCCACTACCGGATCGACGCGCCCGCGCGCGGCCATTTCCCGGGCCACCACCGCAGCCGGCGCGGCGACAGCGGCTTCGAGTTCCGCGGCCACGCCCCGCTGTTCGACGCGCCCGACCCGCGCCGGCTCGACCTGCACGCCAGTCTGCGCGACCCGTTCGGCAACTGGCTGGTGCGCGTGTACAGCCAGCGCATGTCGATCCCGGTCGCCCTGGTCGCCGACCTGTCGGCGTCGATGGGCTTCGAGGGCGCGCGGCGCAAGCAGGCCGTGCTCGCCGACTTCGCGGAGAGCCTGGCGTGGTCGGCCTGGCGCACCGGCGACAGCTTCGGCTTCGTCGGCTGCGATGCCGTGGTGCGCGACGACCTGCTGCTGCCGCAGACGCGCTCGCGCGCCGCCGGCGGCGTGCTCGGCGAACGGCTGCGCACGCTCGCGCTCGACGGGCGCTCGGCGCGCGGCCTGCAGCTCGCGCACCGGCGGCTCGGGCGCCAGCGCGCGCTGGTCTTCCTCGCCTCGGACTTCCACCTGGCGGCCGACGAGATCGCCGCGCTGCTCGCCGGCTTCTCGCACCACGAGCTGGTGCCGGTCGTGCTGTGGGATCCTCTCGAGTTCCGACTCAGCGCGCGCCACGGCCTGGTGCCGGTGCGCGACCTCGAGTCGGGCCGGCGCCGGCTGCTGTGGTGGCGCCCGGCGCTGCGCGACAAGTGGGCCGCGCACCACGAGGAGCGGCGCGCCGAACTGCTGGGGCTGTTTCGCGCGCAGCGGCTGCGCCCCTTGTTCATCGAGGGCGCCTTCGATGCCGAGGCGGTGACCCGGCACTTCCACTCATGAGGGCTCGCGCCGGCGGCGTGCTGGCGGTCGTGCTGGCGGTCATGGCGGCGGGCGCACGCGCCGTCGAGGGGGTCGACCTGACGGCCGACGAGCCGCGCGCCTTCGGCCACAGCGTCGGCGACGTCGTCACGCGGCACGCCGAGGTCGTCGTCCCCAAGGGCCTGCGCCTGGACGAGGACTCGCTGCCGCAGACGCGGCGCGGCGGCGCGCTCGAGCTGCGCGAGGTGCACTGGCAACGCCATGCCGGCTGGGATGCCGACCGCTACGAGCTGCGGCTGACCTACCAGGTGTTCCGTGCCCCGCGCGAGGTGCGCGTGCTCGAGATGCCGCCGGTCAAGCTGCGCTTCCTCGGCACGCCGCGCGAGCAGGAGGCGCTGATCGAGGCCTGGCCGGTGGCGGTGGCGCCGCTCGGCCCGCTCGATGCGTCGCCGCGCACCGGCCTGGGCGAACTGCGACCCGACATCGCCCCGCCGCCGATCGACACCGCGCCCGAGCGATCGCGGCTGCTCGCCGAAGCACTGGTGACGCTGGTCCTCTTGGTCTACCTCGGCTGGGTCTATTTCGGCACGCGCTGGTGGCGCGGCCGGCACCGTCCGTTCGCGCTGGCCTGGCACGAGCTGCGCGCGCTGCCCGCCGACGCGTCGGTCGAGCAGCTCCGCCCGGCGCTGCGCCGCCTGCACGAGGCGCTGAACCGCACCGCCGGGCAGGTCGTGTTCGAGGACGACCTCGATCGCTTCCTGGCCGCGACGCCGCGCTACGCCCCGCTGCGCGCCGACTTCGCGGAGTTCTTCCGGCGCTCGCGCGAGGCCTTCTTTGCGCCCGAGGCCGTGGCAGGCGACGCG
>JBLMVT010000174.1:0-2512 GCA_050256835.1 Betaproteobacteria bacterium
ATCGAGTGGATCGGCGCCTCGACCGACATCCACGAGCTGAGGCTGGCGCAGCAGGCGCTGGCCGAGGCCGACCACCGCAAGGACGAGTTCCTGGCGACGCTCGCGCACGAGCTGCGCAACCCGCTGGCGCCGCTGCGCAACGCCGTGCACATCCTGCGCCGCGCCGGCGACGACCGTGCGCTGGCCGCGCGCGTGCACGAGATGATCGAGCGCCAGGTCGAGCACATGGTGCGGCTGGTCGACGACCTGATGGAGGTGTCGCGCATCTCCAGCGGCAAGATCGAGCTGCGCCGCGCGCGCACCGACCTCGCCAGCGTGCTGAAGAGCGCCGTCGAGGCGAGCCGGCCGCTGATCGAGCGCGCGCGCCACACGCTGACGCTCGACCTGCCGGAGTGGCCGCTGGCGCTCGATGCCGATCCGGTGCGGCTGGCGCAGGTATTCGCCAACCTGCTCAACAACGCCGCCAAGTTCACCGACGAGGGCGGCCGCATCGACCTGGCGGCGCGGCGCGACGGCACCGACGTGTGCGTGTCGGTGCGCGACAGCGGCGCCGGCATCGCGCCCGAGCTGCTGACGCAGGTGTTCGAGATGTTCTCCCAGGGCCGTCGCCAGGGCGCGCGCGCACAGGAGGGCCTGGGCATCGGGCTCGGACTGGCGCGGCGTCTGCTGGCGATGCACGGCGGCAGCATCGAGGCGCGCAGCGCAGGACTGGGCAGCGGCAGCGAATTCGTCGTGCGCCTGCCGCTGGCAGCCGATGCGCCCGCGCCAAAGGCGGCGCCGCCGGTCGCCGCGACGCCGGCGGCCGCTGCGCGCCAGCGCGTGCTGGTCGTCGACGACAACCGCGACGCCGCCGACAGCCTGGGCGTGCTGCTCGAATACCTCGGCGCCGAGGCCTGCGTTGTGCACGGCGGCGCCGAGGCGCTCGCCCTGCTGCCGCGCTTCCGGCCGTCGCTGGTGCTGCTCGACCTCGGCATGCCCGGCATGGATGGACACGAGGTGGCCCGGCGCGTGCGCGCCGATCCGGCCTGGGACGGCGTGCGGCTGGTCGCGCTGACCGGCTGGGGCCAGGAGGCCGACCGCGAGCGCACGCGCCGCGAAGGCTTCGACGGCCACCTCGTCAAGCCGGTCGACGTGCCGGCGCTGCAGGAACTGCTGGCCGGCGCGCCCGCCCTCGAGGGCGGCGCCGGCTGACCGGTGGCGCGGGTCAGCCGCGCTCGATGCAGGCGTACGCGCTGTGCGCGTGGATCGACTCGAAGTTCTCGACCTCGACCTTGTAGCGGCCGACACGCGGCTCGGCGTTCAGCCGCAGCGCGATGTCGCGCACCAGGTCCTCGACGAACTTCGGGTTCTCGTAGGCGCGCTCGGTGACCCACTTCTCGTCGGCGCGCTTGAGCAGCGGCCACAGCTCGCTGGACGCCGCATCCTCGGCGAAGCGCACGAGCTCGGGCCAGCCGATGTCCCCCTTCAGCTCGATGCCGATGGTGACGTGCGAGCGCTGGTTGTGCGCGCCGTAGTCGGCGATCTCCTTGGAGCACGGGCACAGGCTCTTCACCGGCACCACGACCTCGGCCCACACCGACGTGGCCCCGGCGCGCGTCTCGGCGACCCAGCGGCCCTGGTACTCGAGCAGGCTCTCGACGCCCGACACCGGCGCGCGCTTGCGCAGGAAGAACGGGAAGCTTGCCTCGACGCGACCCTCGCTGGCGTGCAGCCGCTCCAGCATGGCGGCCAGCTGGCGGCGCAGCGCGGCGGCGTCGAGCGGTTCGTCGATGGCATCGAGCCAGGCGACGAATCGCGACATGTGCGTGCCCTTGGCGTCGGCCGGCAGCGCCACGTCGAGGCTCCAGTGCGCCACCGTGCCCAGCTCGGCGTCGCCGATGGCCAGCGTCAGCGGGTAGCGCACGTCCTTGATGCCGACGCGCTGGATCGCGAGCCGGCGCTCGTCGCGCGTGGCCTGCGTGTCCGGGATGTGCAGCGCGTCTTTCAGGTTCGTCATGGTCCGCCGAAGCTAGCGCGCCGGCGGCCGGCGCGCAGTCGCAAGGATGACATCAATTCGCCGGCGCCGCAGGCCGACGGGATTGCGCTGCCTCAACCGTTGGCCGCCGGCCTGAGCAGCGCCGGGCGCGCGCCGAAGCGCTCGACGATGGCGCGCTCGATGCCGGCGGCGTCGAGCCCGTTGAGCGCCAGCAGCCGCGCCGGGTCGCCGTGCTCGACGAAGGCGTCGGGCAACCCGAGCTGCAGCACGGGCAGCTCGACGCCGGCGGCCTGCAGCGCCTCGAGCACCGCGCTGCCCGCCCCGCCCATCACGCTGCCCTCCTCGACGGTGACGAAGGCGTCGTGCGTGCGCGCCAGCTCGAGCACGAGGTCGGCGTCCAGCGGCTTGACGAAGCGCATGTTGGCGACCGTGGCGTCGAGCCGCTCGGCCGCGGCCAGCGCCGGGTACAGCAGGGTGCCGAAGGCGAGGATGGCGATGCGCGGGCCGCGCGGCTTGGCGCCGGCCGACGGCGCGCCG
>JBLMVT010000175.1:0-3751 GCA_050256835.1 Betaproteobacteria bacterium
TTCGAGAACCTGCGCTGCGGCGTGCTCTGGTCGATGGGCTACCGCTACGCGTTCTGGAAGTTCCTCGCCGACCTGAAGGACGCCAACGCGCGCGCCGAGCAGCTGATGCGCATGCTGCGCCTGGAGCACAAGCACGACACGCTGGCCATGAATCTAACCTACGCCGAGCAGCGCGCGCTCGAGATCGGGCTGACGATCGCCGGCGGCGCCGAAGTGCTGCTGCTCGACGAGCCGACCGCCGGCATGAGCAGGAGCGAGACGAGCCGCTTCATCGAACTGATCCGCGAGGTCACCGCCGGCCGGACGCTGCTCACCGTCGAGCACGATATGGGCGTGGTGTTCGGCCTGGCCGACAAGATCGCGGTGCTCGTCTACGGTGAGGTGATCGCCTTCGACACGCCGGCGGCCGTGCGCGCCAACCCGCGCGTGCAGGAGGCTTACCTCGGCTCGGTGCTGGCCGAGGCGCAGGCGGCCGGCGCGCCGCATTGAGGATCACGATGGCGCTGGCCGAACTGAGGGACCTGCACGCCTACTACGGCAAGAGCCACGTGCTGCACGGCGTCGACCTCGCCGTCGGCGAGGGCGAGATCGTCGCCCTGCTCGGGCGCAACGGCTCGGGACGCTCGACGACGGTGAAGGCGATCATGGGCCTGGTGCGCGGCACCGGCTCGGTGCGCTTCAAGGGCCAGGAGATCCTCGGCCACCACGCCTACGAGATCGCGCACCGCGGCATCGGCTACGTGCCCGAGAACCGCGACATCTTCCCCAAGCTCACCGTGCGCCAGAACCTGCTGCTCGGCGAGAAGCGCGGCCGCGGCAAGCCACGCTGGTCGTTCGACGACATGTACGGCATGTTTCCGCGCCTGAAGGAGCGCGAGCACACCGAGGCCGGCGTGCTCTCCGGGGGCGAGCAGCAGATGCTGACGTTGTGCCGCACGCTGATGGGTGATCCCGACCTGATCATGATCGACGAGCCGACCGAGGGGCTGGCGCCCAAGCTGGTCGAACTGGTCGCCGGCTACCTGCTCGAGCTGAAGCGCCGCGGCGTCGCGGTGCTGCTGGTCGAGCAGAAGCTCACCATCGCGCTGCAGATCTCCGAGCGCTGCTACGTGATGGGGCACGGCAGCATCGTCTTCGAGGGCACCCCGGCGGCCCTGAGGACCGACGCCTATATTCGCAAGGAGTGGCTGGAGGTCTGACCGGCGCCGAGTCGCCGCCGGGACAGCCTTCGCGCCGCTGCCGCCTAGAATCGAACGACCGTTCTTTTCGTCCCTGCACCCCGAGGACCGCACGATGAGCGCCACCTACGAAGTCCGCGGCGATGTCGCCGTCATCACCCTGACCAACCCGCCCGTCAACGGGCTGGGCTACGACACGCGGCGCGGCATCGCCGACGGCCTCGAGCGCGCGGGCAGCGACCCGGCCGTGAAGGCGATCGTGATCACCGGCGCCGGCAAGGCGTTCTCGGGCGGCGCGGACATCCGCGAGTTCGGTTCGCCGAAGGCGATCGCCGAGCCCAACCTGCTGTCGCTGATCGCCGCGCTCGATGCCAGCGAGAAGCCCGCCGTCGCCGCGCTGCACAGCGTGGCCATGGGCGGCGGGCTGGAGCTGGCGCTCGGCTGCCATTACCGGGTCGCCGCGCCGGGCTGCAAGATCGCGCTGCCCGAGGTGAAGATCGGCCTCATCCCGGGCGCCGGCGGCACCCAGCGCCTGCCGCGCGTGCTCGGGCTGGAGAACGCGCTCAACATGATCGTCAGCGGCGAACCGGTGGCCAGCGAGCTGCTCGCCAGGGCGCCGGGGCAGAAGCTGATCGACCGGATGATCGAGGGCGACCTGGTCGAGGGCGCGGTCGCCTTCGCGCGCGAGAAGGCCGGCGCCAGGCCGCTGCCGCGCGTGCGCGACCTGAAGGTCGAGCACCCGAACCCGCAGGCCTACCTGCAGTTCGCGCGCAACACCGTGAAGGCGATGTCGAGGAATTTCCCGGCACCGCTGGAATGCGTCGAGGCGGTCGCGGCATCGACCACCATGAAGTTCGACGACGGCATGAAGGCCGAGCGCGAGCGCTTCTTGGCGCTGATGCTCACCCCCGAGTGCAAGGCACTGCGCCACGCCTTCATGGCCGAGCGCGCGGCCAGCAAGATTCCCGACGTGCCGGAGGACACCCCGGTGCGGCCGGTGAACAGGGTGGCGGTGATCGGCGCAGGCACGATGGGCGGCGGCATCACGATGAACTTCCTCAACGCCGGCATCCCGGTCGTCCTGCTCGAGATGAAGCAGGAGGCGCTCGACCGCGGCGTGGCGACGATCCGCAAGAACTACGAGGCGCAGGTCAAGAAGGGCAAGCTCAAGCAGGAGAAGTACGACGAGCGCATGAAGCTGCTCTCGACGACGCTGAACTACGCCGACATCAAGGACGCCGACATGGCCATCGAGGCGGTGTTCGAGGACATGGCCGTCAAGGAGCAGGTGTTCAAGACGCTCGACGAGGTGATGAAGCCGGGCGCCATCCTCGCCACCAACACCTCGACGCTCGACGTGAACAGGATCGCCGCGTTCACGAAACGGCCGCAGGACGTGATCGGCACGCACTTCTTCTCGCCCGCCAACGTGATGAAGCTGCTGGAGGTGATCCGCGGCGAGAAGACCGCCAAGGACGTGCTCGCCACGGTCATGGCGCTCGGCAAGAAGATCAGGAAGACCTGCGTCGTCTCGGGCGTATGCGACGGCTTCATCGGCAACCGCATGATCGAGCAGTACTCGCGCCAGGCCGGCTTCCTGCTGGAGGAGGGCTGCACGCCCGAGCAGGTCGACAAGGCGATCGAGAAGTTCGGCTTCGCGATGGGGCCTTTCCGCATGGGTGACCTGGCCGGCAACGACGTCGGCTGGTACATCCGCAAGCGCCGCTACGTCGAGAAGCCCCACCTGCGCTATTCAAAGACGGCCGACCTGCTGTGCGAGATGGGCCGCTTCGGCCAGAAGACCGGCGCCGGCTGGTACGACTACGCGCCGGGCAAGCGCGACGCCATTGCCTCGCCGCTCGTCGTCGAGATGATCGAGAAGCATCGCAAGGAACTCGGCATCGCGCCGAGGAAGATCGCGGACGAGGAGATCGTCGGCCGGCTCGTCTACGCGCTCGTCAACGAAGGCGCGCGCATCGTCGACGAAGGCATCGCGCTGCGCGCCTCGGACATCGACATGGTCTATCTCACCGGCTACGGTTTCCCGCTGTGGCGCGGCGGGCCGATGTGCTATGCGGACACCGTGGGCCTGTACAACGTCGTGCAGGCGATGAAGCGCTTCGCGAGGAACCCGCGCGACGACGGCCAGTTCTGGCAGCCGGCACCGCTGCTGGCCAGGCTGGCCGCCGAAGGCAAGACGTTCAGCTGACGGCGGTGCCGTCATCCCCGTGCAGGCGGGGATCCACCCGACGATCACAGGGTCCCCGCCGTCGTGGGGACGACGAACCGAGAGGAAGTGACATGACCGACGCCGTCATCGTTTCCACCGCCCGCACGCCGCTCGCCAAGAGCTGGAAGGGTGCCTTCAACATGACGCACGGCGCGACGCTCGGCGGCCACGCCGTCCGGGCCGCGGTCGAGCGCGCCGGCATCGACGGCGCGCTCGTCGACGACGTGCTGATGGGCTGCGCCACGCCCGAGGGCGCGACCGGCAGCAACATCGCGCGCCAGATCGCGCTGCGCGCCGGGCTGCCGATCACCACCGGCGGCGTGACCGTCAATCGCTTCTGCTC
>JBLMVT010000176.1:0-4408 GCA_050256835.1 Betaproteobacteria bacterium
TCGACGGCCCGGCACATCGACGAGCCCGACCGCATCGTCTTCGACCTCGACCCCGGCGAAGGGGTGAAGTGGGCGCAGCTGCAGGAGGCGGCGCTGCTGACACGCACGCTGCTCGACGAGCTGGGCCTGCAGAGCTGGCTGAAGACGAGCGGCGGCAAGGGGCTGCACGTCGTCGTGCCGCTGGCACCCAGGCTCGACTACGAGACGGTCAAGGGGTTCTCGCAGGCGGTGGTGCAGCACCTGGCCCGGACGATCCCGTCACGGTTCGTGGCCAAGAGCGGGGCGGCCAACCGGGTGGGCAAGATCTTCGTGGACTACCTGCGCAACGGGCACGGTCAGACCACGGCAGCCGCCTTCTCGGCGCGGGCCCGGCCGGGGCTGGGGGTGTCGATGCCGGTGGCGTGGGAGCGGCTGATGGAACTCAAGGGCGCGGCGCAGTGGACCATCGCGACGGCCCGCGAGTACGTGTCGTTCCAGAAGGACGATCCGTGGGCGGGGTACTGGCAGGCGAGGTAGGGGCTGGCGGGAGCGATGCAGGGGCTGGGGTACGACCGTGATGGTTCGCGCCCGCAGCCCCGGTGATTGCCGCCGCTCAATGCTTGTCGAGCAGGAACGAGACCTTCGCGTTGATGCGGTAGGTGCGGATCTTGCCGTTCTCGACCGTCGCTTCCATGTCCTTGATGTAGATCGACTTGATCCCGTGCACCGTCTCCGACGCCTGGGTCACGGCGATCTGCGCGGCATCCTCCCAGCTCTTGTTCGATTCGGTCAGGACTTCGATCACTTTGAGCATCGTCATGGCGGGACTCCAGGTGCGGGTGGCACTGCAACCGGGCGGACATCGCCCGGCGCATGCGACCCGTCCAGACAATCTAGGCAAGCAGCAGCCCCGAGCGCAAGTCTGGTGACGTGCAGAGCCGTCGCCGCTGACGCCTCATGATCCAACGCAAGGACGCAATGCCCGACACGTGGGCAGCCGCCTTGACGCGGCAGGCAGAACGGCGTCAACTGCAAACGGGCCCGTGCTCCTCACCGTCATGAAAGGAGGGCAGATCTATCGAGAAGCCTCACACTGGCGCTCCCCCGACGACCGGCATCGACATGCCGGCAACCATCACTTCGATGTGATGCACCGATGCCGCGCGTAGCGGCATCACGCAATGCCCTGCGACACATCGCAGGGCATTTCTGCTTTTTGGGCAAAGTAGCCCTGAGCGATCACGCCGCGCTCCGATACGACCCCGTCGTGCGACCCGTCCAGCGCTTGAAGGCATGCCGGAAGTTGGCCGCGTCGCTGAAGCCGAGCGAGCTCGCGATGTCGTCGACGCTCATGCCGGTGCGCTGCAGGTAGTCGATCGCCAGGCCGCGGCGCACCGCGTCGAGCACGCGCTGGTACGACGTGCCCTCCGCCGCCAGCCGGCGTCGCAGCGTGCGCGAGGTCATCTGCAGGCGCGCCGACGCGAGCTCGATGTCGGGGAAGCACCCGGGTGACTGCGCCAGCAGGTCCGCCAGGCGACCCGCCAGGCCGGCCGCGCTGCGCATCTCGGCGAGCAGCTGGTCGCAGCCCTGTTGCGCCAGCGCCGCGGTGATCGGCTGGGCGAAGGCCAGCGGGCGGGCGAGCCAGCGCGCGTCGAAGCGCAGCTCGTTGACGCCGGCCTCGAACTCCACCGGCGCGCCGAGCAGTTCGCCGTACAGCTCGGCATGCGCGGGCGCGGCGTACGCGGCGCGCACGCGGCTCGGCGACAGCGTGGGCCCGAGCAGGTCGCGGTGCAGCGACATCTGCGTGCCGAGCTGGACTTCGAACACGAAGCGGAACAGGTCGCTGTCGGCGCCCAGGCCGAGCACGTCGTCGAACGACCACACGGCTTCGTCGGCGTCGAGCGCGAAGGCCAGGCCGATCAGCGGCGAGGCCAGCGCGCGATAGCGGATGGCGACGTCGATCGCCTCGTGCGGCGTGGTGCTGGCCAGCAGCGCGTAGCCGTACAGGCCGAAGTGCGTGATGCGCGTGCGCGCTCCGGTGCGCAGGCCGAGACCGGGATCGGGCGCGAGGCGCTGCGCGTTGGCGTGCACGGCCAGCAGCTGCCGCACCGACACGCGCGTCGCCGGGTCGTGCAGCGATTGCGCAGCGATGCCGCTGCCCGCCAGCACGGACTCGGCCGGCACGCCCGCCGCGGCCAGCGAGTCGACCAGGAGCGCAATCTTGTACGGACGGTGCAGGCGGTCGTCAAGGCCGGGACGGACGCGGTTCATGGGGCGCCAACGCTGCGGGGAACCGGCGAAAGTGTAAGAGCTGTCCGATCCGCACACGCCGCGGCCGGATCGAACCTCGCCGGCCTCGCTCCGCCTGCGGAAGAATGCGCGCCAGCGAGCCCGGCAGCAGCCCAGCGCGCATCGACCGGAGGGAGCCGTGGGCGCCGACATCGACCTGGTCCGGCTGAACTTCAACCCGCAGGCGCAGCTCGGCCTGAACGTCGTGCTGGCGCTGGTGATGTTCGGCATCGCGCTGGACCTCAAGGCCGCCGACTTCCGCGCCGCGCTGCGCACGCCCAAGGCGCTGGCGATCGGGCTGGTCAGCCATCACCTGCTGTTCCCGGCCCTCACCTTCGCTCTCGTGCTGCTGATTCGCCCGCTGCCGTCGATCGGCCTGGGCATGCTGCTGGTGTCGTCGTGCCCGGCCGGGCACATCTCCAACTTCTTCACCCACCGTGCGGGCGGCAACGCGGCGCTGTCGGTGTCGATCAGCACGCTGTCGACGCTCGGCGCGATCTTCATGACGCCGCTCAACGTCGCCTTCTGGGGCTCGCTCGACCCGGCGATGAATGCCCTGCTGCACAGCTTCTCGATCGACGCACTGCGCATGCTGCTCGATGTCGCCCTGCTGCTGGGCCTGCCGCTGGCGGCGGGGCTCGCCGTCTCGCACCGCTTCCCCGTCCTCGCGAAGAAGGCGCACGGCCCGATGCGCACGTTCTCGCTGGCGGTGTTCGTCGTCTTCGTGCTCGGCGCGCTGGCGCTGAACTGGGCCATCTTCCGCGAGTACGGCCGCTTCGTCGTCGTCGTCGTGCTGGTGCACAACGCGCTGGCGCTGGCCGGCGGCTACGGCGTCGCGCGCGCGGCGGGCCTGCCCGAGCGCGACCGCCGCGCGGTGGCCTTCGAGACCGGCATCCAGAACTCCGGGCTCGGCCTGGTGCTGGTGTTCAACTTCTTCGGCGGCCTCGGCGGCATGGCGATCGTCACCGCCTGGTGGGGCATCTGGCACATCGTGGCCGGCCTCGCGCTGTCGACGTTCTGGATGAGGCGTCCCCCGTCGCTCGCGGCTCAGGCATCGACATGACCGGCCCCCGCGTGCTCGTCACGGGCGCGGCCGGCTACCTCGGCCGGCAGGTCATCGCCGCACTGGCCGCAGGCGGCCCCGCAGCCAACGACGATTGCATCGTCTCGCTCGACGTGCGCGCGACGCCGCCCGAGCGCCGCCTGGCGGGCGTGAGCTACGCCACGGCCGACATTCGCGATCCCGCGCTGGCGGAGTTGCTGCGCCGCCACCGCATCACCACGGTCGTGCACCTGGCCGCCATCGTCACGCCGGGCCGCAGGAGCGATCGCGAGTTCGAATACCAGGTAGACGTGGAAGGCACGCGCAACGTGCTCGAGGCCTGCGTGGCGGCCGGCGTCGGCCACCTGGTCGTGTCGTCGTCGGGCGCGGCCTACGGCTACCACGCCGACAACCCGGCCTGGCTCGCCGAGACCGACGCGATTCGCGGCAACCGCGAGTTCGCCTATGCGTGGCACAAGCGGCTGGTCGAGGAAATGCTGGCCGACTACCGCGAGCGCGCGCCGCAGCTGCGCCAGACGGTGTTCCGCATCGGCACGATCCTCGGCGAGACGGTCGCCAACCAGATCACCGCGCTGTTCGAGAGGCCGCGCCCGCTGGCCCTCGCCGGCTGCGACAGCCCGTTCGTCTTCGTCTGGGACCAGGACGTGGTCGGCGCCATCCTCCACGCCATCCGCAGCGGCCGCGCGGGCATCTACAACGTGGCCGGCGACGGCGCGCTCTCGATCCACCAGATCGCCGCACGCATGGGCAAGCGCTGCCGCGTGCTGCCGCCGTGGCTGCTGCAGGCCGCGCTGTGGGTCGGCCGTCGCCTCGGGCTCACGCCCTACGGACCCGAGCAGCTGCGCTTTCTGCACTACCGCCCGGTGCTCGATAACCGGCGCCTCAAGGAGGACTTCGGCTATAGGCCGCGCAAGACGTCGGCCGAGGCATTCGACCTCTGGTGGGCGTCGCGGCGCACCGGCTGAAGCGATGGCACGCATGCGCAGCTATCTCGGCAGGACGGTGGCCGTCACCGGCGCCGCGGGCGGGCTGGGCTGCGCGCTGTGCCGCCGCTTCGGCGCCGCCGGCGCCCGCGTC
>JBLMVT010000177.1:0-4722 GCA_050256835.1 Betaproteobacteria bacterium
CGACGAAGATCAGCTTGTAGTCCTTGTTGTACTTGCGGATGATGTCCCAGGTCGGGAACTTCTCGCTGTAGCGGCGCCGGTTGTTCTTCCACATGAAGTCGTAGACGCAGTTGTGGAAGTAATAGAACTCGAGGTGCTTGAACTCGCTCTTGGCTGCGCTGAAGACTTCCTCGACGCGGTGCACGTGCTCGTCCATCGTGCCGCCGACGTCCATCAGCAGCAGCACCTTCACCTTGTTGTGCCGCTCGGGCACCATCTTGATGTCCAGCCAGCCGGCGTTGGCGGCGGTCGAGCGGATCGTGTCGTCGAGGTCGAGTTCCTCCTCGGCGCCCTCGCGCGCGAAGCGGCGCAGCCGGCGCAGCGCGACCTTGATGTTGCGCGTGCCCAGTTCGAGCGAGTCGTCGTAGTCCTTGTACGCGCGCTGGTCCCAGACCTTGACCGCGCTCCGGTTGCGGCCCTTGTCCTGGCCGATGCGGATGCCCTGCGGGTTGTAGCCGTAGGCGCCGAACGGGCTGGTGCCGCCGGTGCCGATCATCTTGTTGCCGCCCTCGTGACGCTCCTTCTGCTCCTCGAAGCGCTTCTTCAGCGTCTCCATCAGCTCGTCCCAGCCCATCTTCTCGATCGCCGCCTTTTCCTCTGGCGACAGTTCGAGCTCGAGGCGCTTCTGCAGCCACTCGAGCGGCACGTCCTTGGTGAAGTCGGCGAGCAGCTCGACGCCCTTGAAGTAGGCGGCGAAGGCGCGGTCGAACTTGTCGAAGTTGGCCTCGTCCTTGACCAGCGCCGCGCGCGCCAGGAAGTAGAACTTGTCGACGCTGGGGCCGGCGTCGTCGTCGATGACGCCGCCGTCCAGCGCCTCCAGCAGCATCAGGTATTCCTTGACGGAAACCGGCAGCTTGGCGGCGCGCAGCGCGAAGAAGAAGTTGATCAGCATCGTGGTGGCTGGAGGTGCGTCCCTATTGTGACGCGGCCCGGCCCTTCTCGACGTCGGCAGCACCCACACGCCCGCGGGCGTGTGGAGAACGAGCCGTGGCGGGTCAGGCCGCCTCCCGGCTCCGCTCGGCGGTGCGCGGCGACCGGCGCAGCTGCCGCAGCGCCAGCTCGGCCTCTGGCGGCAGCGCGGTGAAGCGAAGCGCGAAGACGAGCTCGCGTTCCGGCACGGCACCGACCACCTTGGCGAGCATCGACTCGCCCGGCAGTCCAGTGCCGGAGGCGAAGCGCAGGCGCACGCTGTCGAGCGTCGGCACCGCGCGGTCGAACCGCACCTCGGCGCCGCGCGGCGACAGCGCGGTGAGCGCGCCGGCGAACGGTTCGCCCGCCATCGCCCCGTCGACCACCGCGCACTCGAGCACGACCTCGTGCGGCAGCGGCACCAGCGCCTCGGCCAGCGCTGGCAACGCCAGCTTGTAGCGTCCGCCGATGCCGAGCGCCTCCGACAGCGTGACCGGCTGCTCGATGCCCTTGACCGCGACCTCGATGCGCCGCCCGGTGCGCAGCGTCGAGCCGACCTCCTTGCGGGTCGCTTCGGACACGAGGATCTGCCCGCCGGTCGTGCACGACTGGATGCGAGATGCCAGGTTGACGTGGCCGCCGACGACGCCGTACTTCATGCGCTCGGGCGATCCGATGTTGCCGACCACCACCGCCCCGGTGTGGATGCCGATGCCCATCTCGATCTCGGGCAAGTCGTCGGCACGGATCGCTTCGTTCACCGAGCCCATCGCAAGCTGCATCTCGACCGCGCAGGCGACGGCGCGCGCGGCGTCGTCCTCGGCCCAGGTCGGTGCGCCGAAAAGCACGAAGATGGCGTCGCCGATGAACTCGTCGATCGTGCCGCCGCGGGCGCGGATCACGCTGACCATGGCCTCGAAGTAGCGGTTCAGGATTCCCACCACGCGCTGCGGCGCGAGCCGCTCGGACAGCGCCGTGAAGCCGCGCAGGTCGGCCATCAGCATCGTCACCTTGCGCTTGTCGCCGCCCATGCGCAGCCCGGCAGGCGATTCGAGCAGCGCGGTCACGACCTCGTCGGTCAGGTAGCGGCCGAAGGTGTCGCGGATGAAGCGGTTGCGCAGCTCGACCTGCGCCGCCATCTGCTGCAGCTCCGCCTCGGTGCGCTTGCGGTCCGAAATGTCGGCCCACGAGCCGACCAGTTCGAGCGCGCGGCCGTCCTTGTCGCGGCGCACCGTGAAGGTGTCCTGGATCCAGATGTAGTGGCCACGCCGGTGGCGGAAGCGGTACTCGACCGTGCCGGCGCCGCGCTCGATCAGAGGCGCCATCTGCTCGAACACGCGCGCCGCGTCCTCGGGGTGCAGCCGCTTCGACCAGAAGCGCGGGTCCTCTCGCATTTCCCAGGGCGCGTAGCCCATCGTCGACATCAGGTTCTCGCTCACGTAGGTGCAGGCGTAGTCGCCCGCGGCCTCGGTCGCGTAGATCACCGCCGGGCTGGCCGCGACCAGCTTCTCGAGGTCGTTCATCAGCGCCATGCGCTCGCCGAGCGCGCGCTCGACCTGCTTGCGGTCGGAGATGTCGGCCCACGAGCCGACGATCTCGCGCGGCTGCCCGGACTCGTCGGCGAGCACCTTGAAGGTGTCCTGGATCCACGCGTAGTGGCCGTCGCAGTGCCGGAAGCGGTACTCGACCGTGCCGCCGCCACGCGCGACCAGCGGAGCCATCTCCGAGAAGACCCGCGCCGCGTCGTCCGGGTGCAGACGCTTGGACCAGAACTCCTCGTCCTCGAGCATCTCCCAGGTCGAGAAGCCCATGATCGGCTCGACATTCTGGCTGACGAACGTGCAGCGATAGTCTTCGACGCGGTTCGTGTAGATGATCCCCGGCGTCACGGTGAGCAGGTACTGCAGCCGGCCGCGCGCCTCCTTCAGCTCGGTGGTGCGCTCCTCGACGCGGCGCTCGAGCTCGTCGTGTGCCTTCTGCAGCGCCTCCTCGGAGGCCTTGCGTTCGCGCAGGTCGGTGTGGTAGCCGACCATGCCGACCTCGCGGCCGTCGTCGTCGAACAGGACCGACGCCGAGATCAGCACCGGGATGCCGATGCCGTCCTTCGCCCATAGCATGCCGTCCAGTCCCGAGACCGTGCCGCCGCGCTTGCGCATCTCGCGAGCGACCTCGTGCAGGCCGGCCTCGCCGCCGTACAGGCGCGCTATCGGCTGGCCGATGATCTCGTCGGTGCGCCAGCCGAGCATGGTCTCGGCGCCCTCGCTGCAAAGCGCGACCCGCCCGGCGCCGTCGGCGGCGATGATGGCGTCGGGCGAGCTCTCGATCAGCCGTGTGAGGTAGCGCTTGGTGTCGTGCAGCTCGGCGTTCGCCGCCAGCGCCGCCTCCTCGGCGCGCTTGCGCTCGGTGATGTCGGCCCAGGCGCCGACCAGTTCCTGTGCGCGGCCGGCCGCGTCGCACACGACCTTGAAGGTGTCCTGGAACCACACGTAGTGGCCGTCGCGGTGGCGGAAGCGGTACTCGATCGTGCCGCCGCCGCGCTCGAGCAGCGGCGTCATCTCGGCGAACACGCGCTCTGCGTCGTCGGGGTGCAGCAGCGCCGGCCAGCACTTCGGGTCGGTCGTCATCTCCTGCGGCGCATAGCCCATGATCGGGTAAAGGTTGCCGCTGACCCAGGTGCAGGCGTAGTCGCCCGAGGCCTGGGTCGTGTAGATGATCGCAGGGCTGACGGCGAGCAGGTATTCGAGTCGCTGGCGCGCCTCGCGCAGCGCCGACTCGATGCGGTGGCGTTCCTGTTCGGAGGCCTCGAGCAGGCCGACCCGCTCGCGCAGCGTCGCCAGTTCGGCGAGTAGTTGGTCCTTAGAGCCGGATTGGTCGTCCATGCGACACCTCCAGGCAGCGCCCGTCGAGCGCGCATGGTCGGCGCCGCGCCGCGGCGCGTCAAGCGCCCGGGTCGTGGCGCTTAAGCCAGTCGAAGAACTCGCGGTACCACATCCGGCTGTTGCGCGGCTTGAGGACCCAGTGGTTCTCGTCCGGGAACCACAGCAGCCGCGCGTCGACGCCGCGCGCCTTCAGCGTGTTGTAGTAGGCGAGCCCCTGCTGGTCGGGCACGCGGTAGTCGAGCGCGCCGTGCACCACCAGCGTCGGCGTGCGCATCGCGTGGGCGAAGGCGTGCGGGCTCTGCGCGGCGACCCGCGTCGCGTCGTCCCAGTACCAGGCGCCGAGCTCCTTGGCGTGCCAGGTGTAGGCGTCGTCGGCGAACATCGCCGTCCAGTCGAAGCAGCCGGCGTGGCAGACGTAGGCGGCGTAGCGGCCGGGTTCGACATGGCCGTTCATCCAAGCGACCAGGTAGCCTCCGTAGCTGCCGCCACCGGCGAACACGCGCCGCGGGTCGGCCCAGGGCCGGCGCAGCAGCTCGTCGGTCGCTGCTTCCAGGTCCTGCAGTTCCAGCTCGCCGAAGCGGTGCGTGATGCTGTCGAGGAAGGCGTTGCCGAAGCCCGACGAGCCGTGGTAGTTGACGCCGACCGTGACGCAGCCCTGCGCCGCGAACAGCGCCGCGTTCCAGCGCCAGTGGAAGGTGTCGCCGCTGGCGGCGTGCGGCCCGCCGTGGATCAGGTGGAGCAGCGGCGTCTTGCGGCCGGCGTCGAAGCCCGGCGGGTAGACCAGCCAGGCCTGCACGGCGTCGCCGTTCGCGCCGGCGAACCACAGCTCCTCGCTGTGCCCGAGGTCCAGGCCGGCGAGCAGCGCGTCGTTGAAGCGCTCGAGGCGCCGCGGCGC
>JBLMVT010000178.1:0-3448 GCA_050256835.1 Betaproteobacteria bacterium
CCGCGCAGCGCGGCGAGCAGGGCCTCGCGCCGTGCCGCGTCCATCAGCGCCCCGCGGCGCCGGCCAGCCGCCGCTGCACGTGCAGCGCGCAGGCGGCGAACAGCGCGACGCCGAGCAGCACCTCGGCGAGTGCGAGCGCCTGCGACGGGCCGTGTTCGCTGCCCGCGCGCATCAGGCCCTCGCCGACGTACAGCCAGACCAGCAGGCTGGTCCAGCGGTAGGTGTACAGGCGCAGCCGCAGCAGGCCCGACAGCGGCAGCGCGAGCGGCAGCACCTTGAGAGCCCACCACGACCCGCCTGGGCGCAGCGGCGCTAGCCACAGCTCCCACGCCAGGCCGAGCGCGATGAGTGCCAGCGTGGCCCCGACTGCGACGGCGCGCGTCGCCGACACGACGCTCGGCAGGGCGGGGCGTTCGACCATGGCTGGCATCATAGACAGCATGAACGAGGCCTCCGTCTCCGCGGCCGGCTGGCAGGTGCGGCTCGCCGAGTCGGTGCGCGCGCTGTCGGCCTGGCCGTGGCGCGACACGGCGCGCACGCTGCGCCAGCGCTTTCGCGAGGACCGCCTCGGCCTGACCGCGAGCAGCCTCACCTTCACCACCACCATCGCGCTCGTGCCGCTGGTGACCGTGATGCTCGCGGTGTTCTCCGCGTTCCCGATCTTCGCCAGCGTGCAGGGGGCCCTCGAGCGCTGGTTCCTGCAGTCACTGGTGCCCGAGGCGATCGCCCGGCCCGTGCTGCAGGCGCTGACGCAGTTCGCGGCCAAGGCGAGCCGGCTCGGCCTGGTCGGGCTGGTGTTCCTCGTCATCACTGCGCTCGCGCTGATGCTGACCATCGACCGCACGCTCAACAACATCTGGCGGGTGCGCGCGCCACGCCGGCTCGGCCAGCGCGTGCTGATCTACTGGACGGCGACCACGCTCGGGCCGCCGCTGCTCGGGCTCAGCCTCTCCTTCACCTCGTACGCGCTGTCGGCGTCGCAGGGGCTGGTCGGCGCGCTGCCCGGCAGGATGGCGCTGTTGTTCGACGGGCTCGAGTTCGCGCTGCTGGCGCTCGGCGTGACGCTGCTGTTCCGCTTCGTTCCCAACACCGCGGTGCGCTGGCGCCACGCGTTCGCCGGCGGGCTGTTCGTCGCCGTCGGCCTCGAGGTCGCCAAGCGGCTGCTCGCCTGGTACGTGCGCCAGGTGCCGACCTACGCGATGATCTACGGCGCCTTCGCGACGCTGCCGATCTTCCTGATCTGGATCTACGTCAGCTGGGTCGTGCTGCTGCTCGGGGCGGTGATCGCCGCCTACTCCCCCAGCCTGTCGATGCACCTGCTGCACCGGCCGGAGACGCCGGGCCACCGTTTCGCCATCGCGGTGGCGATCCTGCGCGAGCTGGCGGTGGCGCGCCGCCTGAGCACGCGCGGGCTCGGCTCGGCCGAACTGGCGCAGCACTTGCGCACCGACCCGCTGCAGACGGACCCGCTGCTCGACGTGCTGGTCGCGCTCGACTGGGTCGGCCGGCTCGACGAACCCGGCGAGCCGCGCTACGTGCTGCTCGCCGACCCGGCGGTCACACCGGTGCAGCCGCTCGTCACCCAGCTGCTGCTCGACCCCGGCACGACGCTGCGCGGCCTGTGGCAGCGCCTTGGCTTGGGCGAGATGACGCTGGCCGAACTGCTGGAGAGCTAGTTCCCGGGCCGCTTCACTCGCGCAGCGAGCCGCAGTAGACGACTTGGTTCCGGCCCTGGCGCTTGGCGGCGTACATGGCGCCGTCGGCGCGCTGCACTAGCTTGAGCGCGCTGGTGGCGTCGATCGGCGCCAGCGCGTAGCCGATGCTCGCGCTGATGCGCGGCCCGCCTGGCGCGTCGTCGCAGCATGCGCGCACCGCGTCCAGCAGGTGGCGCGCCACGCGCGACGCGCCGGCGGCACCGCGCACCGGTGCGAGCACGATGAACTCGTCGCCGCCGAAGCGTCCGACCGTGTCGTCGACCCGCATCGCGCCCTGCAGCGCGGTGCCGACTGCGCCGAGCAGCCGGTCGCCCTCGCGGTGGCCGTGCGTGTCGTTGACCTGCTTGAACCCGTCGAGGTCGACGAAGAACAGCGCTACCGGCGCCTCCGGCCGCGCGAGCAGCAGCGCGGCCTCGATGCGGTCGATGATGGCGCGGCGCGAGAGCACGTCGGTCACCGGGTCGCGCTCGACGCTGTGCTTGAGCTTCTCCTGCGCCAGCGTCATCTCGTGCACGTCGACCGTCACGGTGTAGACGCCGACCACGCTGCCGCGGGCGTCGAGGTCGGGCACGTAGCTGGTGCGCAGCCAGCGCGGGCCGCCCTGCGCCAGCTCGACCAGGCGCGTGTACTGCACCGTCTCGCCGGCCAGCGCGCGGTCGAACATCGGCCGATGCTCGCTCCAGCGCCGCGCGCCGCGCACTTCGCCGAAGTGCCGGCCGACCATGCGCTCGGCCGGCACGCCCGTCGCCTCGACATAGGCGCGGTTGACGAAGCGCAGGACGCAGTCGCGGTCGACGTAGGTCAGCGGGTTCGGTATGTTGTCGGTGAAGCGGTCGAGGCGCCGGCGCGCGGCCTTCAGCGCCTCGCGTTCGATGACGTCGTCGTGGATGTCGAAGGCGATCGTGTAGATCGCCTCGACCCGCCCCTCGGGCGGCAGCTCGGGGAAGACCTTGATACGCGCCCAGCGCGGCGGCCCCTGCACGTGGTCGACCAGCCGTTCGTAGCTCACCGTCTGGCCGGCCAGCCCTTCGGCGAAGGCGGCGCAGGCGGCGTTCCAGGCCGCCTCGCCGTACAGCTCGACGAGCGTGCGGCCGACCAGCTGCTCGCGCGTGCGGCCGGCCCAGCGCAGGTAGGGCGCGTTGCAGAAGGTCAGGCGGTATTCGCGGTTCCAGCGGCCGATCGGCAGGTCGATGGCGTCGACCAGCCGGTCGAAATCGGGCCCGGCCGGCTGGGCGGGCGCGCGGGTGCGGGTGGTCGCCATGCGGGGCATTGTCGGCATCGGGCGGTGCGCGTCTTCCCTCCGATGGGGGTGCGCGTCAGGCCGCGTGCAGGAAGTCCTGCAGCGCCCGGCGCACCGCGTCGGGCGTCTCGCTCATCAGGGCGTGGCCGCTGGGCAGGACCACCTCGCGCGCGCCGAGCGCCTCGCGCAGCCCGGCGGCGGCCGATGGCCGCGTCATCGCGTCGCGGCTGCCGAGGACGAACAGCGCCGGACAGCGCACCGCGGCGGCAGCGGCCATTCCGCCGGCGTAGCGGTCGCAGGCGACGAAGTCCTGGTGGAACAGGTTGCCGTGGCCGGCGCGCTGGTAGCCGGCCTGCAGCCGGCGCATCAGCGCGCGCAGCGAGCCGTGCAGCCACGACCCCGGCCCGGGCGCCGACGGCTTGCTCGCCAGGCTCGAGATCGACCAGTCGGTGACGAGGTCGATCGCCTCGTCGGGGCGCTCCAGCGCGGTGGC
>JBLMVT010000179.1:0-4578 GCA_050256835.1 Betaproteobacteria bacterium
GCCTGGCGCGCTGCCGCCGCGCGCCACGAGGAGCTGTTCGCGCCGCTCGACGCCGGCGCGCGCATCGCGCTGGTGGCGCGCGCCGCGCCCTCGCGCATGCTGGTGTGGGAGGCGGGCGCGGCCAGCGTCGACGCCAGGGTCGCGCCGTTCGAGGGCTATTCCGCGAGCGGCGCCGACATCGTGCTGGCCGCCGATGACGAGTCGCTGGCCGCGATCCGCGCGGCGGTCGACGCCCGGCTGTTCGAGGTGCTGCGCGCCGGCATCCGCTCGGGCCACGTCGTCTGCTACATGCTCAAGCGGCGCTGCCTGCTCGAGGAGCTCGGCTACGACGAGCTGCTCGACGCGCTGGGCTTCGCCTTCATGGGCGCCTGCCGATGATCTTCACCAACCCCGCCGGCGCGCCGGAGCTGGCGTGCGACGAGTGCGGCTGCCGCTGGTTCGACCGCATGACCGGTGCCTGCTACGAATGCGGCGCGCCGGTCGCGCCCGAGGCCCAGGCCGAGTTCCGCCGCGCGCTCGAGGCGCACGCCGACGCCCGGCGAGAGGGGCAGGCGGGCCGGGACCAGCATGCCGCGGATTCTGCGGGGTGACTGCCGTGGCGCGGGGGCCGGCGTCACGCCCCCCGCGCCAGCAGCGCGTCGATCTCGCGGTCCTTCTCCTCCCACAGCCCGGCGAGCCAGCCGTGGAAGACGCTGCGGAAGGCGGGGTCGCCGGCGTAGTCGCCGGCGCAGAACGCTGGCGGGATCGGCAGCTGGCGTGCGCGCACGACGATGCGCGGCACGCGGCCGCAGGCGAACTGCCAGAAGGTCGGCGTGCCGTCGGGGTAGACGATCGTCACGTCGACCAGCGAGTGGAACTTCTCGCCCATCGCGTTGAGCGCCAGCGCCAGCGCGCCGGCCTTGGGCTTGAGCAGGTGGCGATAGGGCGAGGCCTGGCGTGCGTGCTTCTGTTCGGTGAAGCGCGTGCCCTCGGCGAAGTTCATCACCGAGGTCGGCACCAGCGCGAACTTCTCGCAGGCGCGCCGCGTCGTGTCGCGGTCCTGCAGCCGCAGTTCCGGATGCTTGCGCAGCGCCGCCTTCGAATGGCGGCGCATGAACGGGAAGTCCAGCGCCCACCAGGCCAGTCCGATGACCGGTACCCAGATGAGCTGGTGCTTGAGGAAGAACTTGAGCAGCGGGATGCGCCGGTTCAGCACCCGCTGCAGCACCAGGATGTCGACCCACGACCGGTGGTTGCAGTTGACGAGGTACCAGCCGTCGTAGCGCAGGCCTTCGAAGCCGGCCACGTCCCAGCGCGTGCGCTGCGTGAGCCGCATCCAGCCGCCGTTGCAGGCAATCCAGGCGCCGGCGATGGCATTGAGCAGCGGGTCGATGCGCCGGCGCACCGCCGCGAACGGAAGCACCAGCTTGACCAGCGACAGCGCGAACAGCAGCATGCACCAGAACAAGGTGTTGAGCCCGAGCAGCAGGAAGGCGATGGCGCCGCGCACGGGCGGCGGAAGGAAGAACAGCATGAGGGGCGAGTCTGCCGCGAACCGGGCACCGCGTCTCTGCGACAGATCAGCCCGTGTCCGCGCAGCGCAATGGCGGGCGGTGTATGGTCGCTGGCGAGTCCGATGAGCAACGTCCACCATCTCCACCTGCGGCCGCGCGACCGCCCGGCGGTCGAGGCGCTGCCCGAAGGCGCGCGCCGTGCGCTGGCGATCGACTTCCTGGCCTCCGATCGGTCGATGGCCGAGCTGGTCGATGCGTGCACCGGCGCCGAGGCGGCGTCGGGCCGCGCGACGCTGGACTGCGTGCTGACGATGGTGCGCGAGGACGCGCCGCAGGAGCTGATCCTCGTCGACCCGCGGCTGTACCGCCGGCTGCGCGAGCGCATCACCGACATCCGCCTGTCGGGCTGGATCGCGCCGCCGCGGTGAGCCCATGAGGCGCCTCGCGCTGGCCGGTGTGCTCGCGCTGGCGGGCTGCGCGATGCAGCAGCCGGCCGAGGTGCCGGGCCCGCCGCTCACGCCCGCGCAGGCGCGCGAAAGGATCGCCGCGCTGCTGCCCTCCGAAGTGCGCGACCGCGCCGGCTGGTCGACCGACGTCTACGCCGCCTTCGCCGCGCTGCGCATCGCGCCCTCGCCTTCGAACGTGTGCGCCGTGGTCGCGGTGACGGAGCAGGAGTCGGGCTTCCGCGCCGACCCGTCGGTGCCCGGCCTCGGTGCGATCGCCTGGCGCGAGATCGACCGCCGCGCCGACGCCGCGGGCGTCCCGGCATTCGCCGTGCACACCGCGCTGCGCCTGGCCTCGCCGACCGGCGCGAGCTACGCCGAGCGCATCGACCGCGCGCAGACCGAGCGCGAGCTGTCGGACATCTTCGACGACTTCATCGGCATGGTGCCGCTCGGCCGGCGCTTCTTCGCCGACTCGAACCCGGTGCGCACCGGCGGGCCGATGCAGGTCGGCGTGCGCTTCGCCGAGGCACAGGCGGCGAAGGCGCCCTACCCCTACCCGGTCGACGGCAGCATCCGCCACGAGGTGTTCACGCGGCGCGGCGGCATGTACTTCGGCATCGCGCACCTGCTCGACTACCGCGCGCCGACCTACGACGCGCCGCTGTACCGCTTCGCCGACTACAACGCCGGCCGCTGGGCCAGCCGCAACGCGGCGCTGCAGAACGCGATCGCCTCGGGCTCGGGCGTGCCGCTTGCGCTCGACGGCGACCTGGTGCGCGGCGACGACCCTTCGAAGCCGGGCAGCACCGAGGCGGCGGCGCGCGTGCTCGGCGAGCGCCTGCGGCTCGACGCGCGCGACATCCGCAGCGACCTCGAGCACGGCGATCGCGACGACCTCGATCGCACCGCGCTGTGGCAGCGCGTCTTCGCGCTCGCCGACCGGCAGCAGGGCCGGCCGCTGGCGCGCGCCGTCGTGCCGAGGATCGAGCTAAAGAGCCCGAAGATCACGCGCCGGCTCACCACCGAGTGGTTCCCCGAGCGCGTCGACGAGCGCTGGCGGCGCTGCCTGGCGCGCGCGGGCTGACGCTTCCATGCGCCAGCTGCTCGAACCCCGCCTCGTCGACCCGGGCGCCGGCGAGCCCGGGCTCGTCGTCGACCTGCGCGACGAGCGCCGCGCGCTGCTGTTCGACCTGCCCGACCTCGCGCACCTGCCGCCGCGCGTGCTGCTGCGCACGAGCCACGCCTTCGTCACGCACACCCACATGGACCACTTCGCCGGCTTCGATCACCTGCTGGCGGTCGGTCTCGGCCGCATGGCGCGGCTGGTGCTGTGGGGCGGGCCGGGCTTCGTCGACCAGGTCGAGCACAAGCTGCGCGCCTACACCTGGAACGTCGTGCACCGCTACGAGCTGCCGCTGGTGATCGAGGCCAGCGAGGTCGCGCCCGACGGGCGCGGGCGGTGCGCGCGCTTCTCCGGCCGCGAGCGCTTCGCGCGCAGCGACGGCCCCGACTTCACGCTCGCCGACGACGTGCTGCACGACGAGCTGACGTTGCGGGTGCGCGGCCGCTTCGTCGACCACGAGATGCCGGTGCTCGCCTTCGCGATCGAGGAGAAGGCGCGCGTGCGCGTCGCCACCGGCCGCGTCGCCGCCATGGGGCTGGCGACCGGCGCCTGGCTGCGCGACCTCAAGCGCGCGGTGCTCACCGGCGCACCGCCCGACACGCCGATCGCGCTGCACTGGCGCGACCGCGCCGGCGAGCACGACGACGTGCGCAGCGTCGGCGAGCTGCAGTCGCTGGTGCTCGACGTCGTGCCGGGGCGGCGCATCGGCTACGTCACCGACCTGCGCTGCACCGAGGACAACGTGCGCCAGCTCGAGCAGCTGCTCGACGGCGTCGACCTGCTCTACCTCGAGAGCGTGTTCATGCATGCCGAGGCCGAGCACGCGCGGCGCAAGAACCACCTCACCGCAAGGCAGGCCGGCACGATCGCGCGCCGCCTGCGCGCGAAGGCACTGGTGCCGTTCCACTTCTCGCCGCGCTACGAGGGGCGCACGGCCGAGGTGGCCGAGGAGGCGCTGGCGGCCTGGCGCGGATGATTCAGGCGTCGAGCTCGATCACGCGGAACCCCGGCCGCTCGGGGAAGCGGCGCTCGAGCAGCGGCTTGGCGACGTTGTAGACGGCGATGCCGTTGACGGTGCGCCCCTCGGGCTGGCCGCGGTGCGCGTGGCCGTGCACGACGGCGTCGACCGGGTGACGCAGCAGCGGGTCCTCGAGCCGGCTGGTGCCCAGGAAGGGGAAGATCTCGACCGGCTCGCCCTCGACCGTGGCCTGGATCGGCGAATAGTGCAGCAGCGCGATGCGGCGCGTCGTGTGGCGCAGCTTGGCGAGCGCCGACTCGAGCTTGAGCGCCTCCTGGATCGCCTCGTTGACGAACACCTTGATCGCCGTCTCGCCCCACGAACCGAGTGCGCCGCGGCCGTAGCCGCCGCAGAAGCCCTTGGCGCCGGCGATGCCGACGCCCCTAATCTCGGCCACCTCGCCGTCGAGCACGCGCACGCCGGCGGCGTCGCCGAGGATGCGCCGCACCTCGTCGGGCCGGCCCGACTCGAAGTCGTGGTTGCCGAGCACGGCGACGA
>JBLMVT010000180.1:0-3378 GCA_050256835.1 Betaproteobacteria bacterium
GACGATCGCCGGCCGGGGAGGCCCCGAACCTCACGACCACGCGATGGGCAAGACCATCGTCGAGCAGCGCGACCGAGTCGCGCGGCTGCAGGACGTCTTCGCCCGCCGGCTCACTCACGGAAACGGCTTCGGCCGAATCGCCGGCACGCGTGACCTCGATCCGGTATTCGGTCTCGCGATAGCGGTACTCGAGCGTGTACCCGGGCCAGCCCTCGGGCAGGCAGGGCGCGAGATGCAGGCGGGCGCCTTCGTCCGACGTCTCGAGCCGCACGCCGAGCAGCGACTCGACGATCAGACGGTACATCCAGCCGGCGGAGCCGGTGTACCAGCTCCAGCCGCCGCGACCGGTGTGCGGCATGACGCTGTACACGTCGGCCGCCATCACATAGGGTTCGACCTTGTAGCGGCCCACGCCCTCCGCGTTCGCGGTGTGCCGGATCGGGTTGATCATCGACAGCAGCGACCAGGCGCGCTCGCGCTCCCCGAGCGACGCGAAGGCCATCGCCGCCCAGATCGCGCCGTGCGTGTACTGGCCGCCGTTCTCCCGCACGCCGGGGACATAGCCCGCGATGTAGCCGGGGTTCTTGCCGTGCTGGTCGAACGGCGGGTCGAGCAACTGCACCAGCCGGTCTTCCGGGCGCACCAGGCGTGCGTGGACCGCGTCCATCGCCTGGCGGGCGCGCTGCGGGTCGGCGACGCCGGAGAGCACGGACCAGCTCTGCGCGATCGAATCGATCTGGCATTCGATCTGGCTCGACGAGCCGAGCGGCGTGACGTCGTCGAAGTACGCTCGGCGGTACCAGGTGCCGTCCCACCCGTGAGTCTCGAGCTGCCGCTGCAGCTGCGCGCGCTCGCTTTCGCAGCGTGCGGCGCTCGCCTCGTCCCCGCGCCGGCGCGCCAACACGCCGAAGCGCTGCAGCACCTCGCACAGGAAGAAGCCGAGCCAGACACTTTCGCCCTGGCCGCCGTGACCGACGAGATTCATCCCGTCGTTCCAGTCGCCACTGCCCATCAGCGGCAGCCCATGTGAACCGAAGCGCAGACCGTGCCGCAGTGCACGCAGCGCGTGCTCGTACAGGCTGGCCGATTCGGGCGAGGGCAACGGCAGGTCGTAGTACGAGTCGGCGTGCGGGTCGACGGGGCGCCCTTCGAGGAAGGTCACGCTCTCGTCGAGCACGCCGGTGTCGTTGGTCGCCTCGACATAGCGCGCCAGCGCCAGCGGCAGCCACAGGTAGTCGTCGGAAATGTGCGTGCGCACCCCTCTCCCCTGCGGCGGATGCCACCAGTGCTGTACGTCGCCCTCGGCGAACTGCCGGCTCGCGCACAGCATCAGCTGCTGGCGCAGCATCTGCGGCTCGCTGTGCACCAGCGCCATCGCGTCCTGCAGCTGGTCACGAAAGCCGAAGGCGCCGCCCGACTGGTAGTAGCCGCTGCGCGCCCAGATGCGGCAGGCGATCGTCTGGTACAGCAGCCAGCCGTTGACCAGCACGTCGAGCGCCGGGTCGGGCGTGCGCACCTGCACCGCCCCCAACGTGCGCCGCCAGTGGCGCTGCACGGCCTCGAGCGCCTGGGCGGCCGCGTCCGCGCCGCGAAAGCGCTGCACCAGCTGGCCCGCCTCGTCGGTGCTGCGTCCCATGCCGAGGCGAAAGACGATCTCCTGCGTCTCGCCCTCGGCCAGATCGACCGGCACCTGGATCGCCGCGCACGGATCGAGCGCAGGACCGACCCGGCCGGCCAGCCGCGTGCGGCGCAGCGCGGCGGGCGCGGCCATGGATCCGTTGCGCCCGATGAATTCGGCCCGGTCGCAGGTGAAACTGCCCCCGGCGAACGGCGCCTCGTCCACGTCGAAGAAGCCGATCCAGTCGCCGTAGTCGCTGCTGTACGGGTTGCGCGCGCACAGCGCCCCGCTGCCCTCGGCGAGCTCGGTGACGATGTGCATCGCCGACCGGGGCCGCAGGTCGCCGAGCACCCACTCGACGTAGCCCGTGGCGCTGACCCGGCGCGGTCGCCCGGATTCGTTGGTGAGGCGCAGCACGGAGAACTTCACGGCGGCGTCCAGCGCCACGAACACCGTCAACTCGGCGCGGATGCCGAAGCCGGCATGCTCGAACACGCTGTAGCCGAAGCCGTGCCGCGTGGTGAAGGAATGCGCGGCCGGGCCGTTCGCCGCGCAAGGCAACGAAGTGGGTGACCAGACCTCGCCGCTCTCTTCGTCTCGAAGATAGATCGCTTCGCCGCCGCCGTCGCTGACCGGGTCGTTGTGCCACGGCGTGAGACGCAGCTCGTGCGCGTTCTCGCACCAGGTGTAGGCACTGCCCGCCTCCGATACGACGCTGCCGAAGCGCGGATTGGCGAGCACGTTGACCCAGGGCGCGGGCGGCCGCTCGCCGGCCGCCGGCGCGACGACGTATTCGCGCCCGTCGGCCGAAAAGCCGCCGATGCCGTTGTAGAGACCGGTCTCGGGTGCGGGTGCGGGCTGCCGCGGTTCGGCCGGCCCGACGTCGGGGCGCGCCACGCTCGGCGTCAGCGCCGCGATGCGGCGCTCCGCGGCACGTGCTTCGAACGTCGCGACGCGACGCTCGCGCGGCGGCCGGCGGTTCACCTGTTCGGCCAGCGTGCCGCGGCTGTCGCTGAACACCGCGCGCGCCACCGACTGAAGCAGGATGCGGTCCTCGTGCGCGATCTGCTCGACGTGGCGCACGAAAATGCCGCCGGGCCGGTCGATCACGTGGGCCTCCACGCCGGCGGCGATCAGACCCATGATCTGCTCCTGCAGGCGCTGCCGGTAGATGTCGCGCTCCTCGTTCCAGATCACGAGGTCGACGGCAAGACCCTTCAGGCGCCACCAGGCGTGCGCCTGCACCAGCTGGCGCACCAGTTCGATGTTCACCACGCTGCCGATCTGCAGCAGCACGATCGGCAGGTCGCCCGAGATCGCGTAACCCCACAGCCCTGACTGGCCGCGGCGGTTGCGCACCAGCACACTGGCGTCGGCGCGCAGGCGGGCCTGCGGGTAGATCACTGCGCCGGCCAGGCGCGCATAGAGCTGCGCATCGCCTTCGCTCGCGTTGAGCTGGCGCAGTACCACCTGCGCATGCGTCCAGGCGAGCTCGAAGACACGCCCGGCAAGGCGCCGGTCCTGGTACTTCTCGGCCAGCGCCACGCAGGCGGCGCGGCTCTCGCCCACGCCGTACACCATGTCGATGGTGATGGCCTGCTCGGGCGCGAGCGTGACGACGCAGCGGCTGGCCGCGACCGGGTCCAGCACCGAGCCGGCGCTGTTCGAAAGCGCCCCGGCCGTGCGCAGCGCCAGCGGCGACTGCAGATCCCTGCCGCGGCCGATGAAGCGGGCACGATCGGTCTCGTGCGAGATCGCGC
>JBLMVT010000181.1:0-16401 GCA_050256835.1 Betaproteobacteria bacterium
TCCTGCACGTCAGCGCCAAGGACAAGGGCACCGGCAAGGAGAACAAGATCACCATCAAGGCGAACTCGGGCCTGACCGAGGACGAGATCCAGAAGATGGTGCGCGACGCCGAGGCCAACGCGGCCGAGGACAAGAAGAAGCTCGAGCTGGTGCAGGCGCGCAACCAGGCCGACGCCATGGTGCACAGCGTGAAGAAGTCGCTGGCCGAGCACGGCGACAAGGTCGACGCCGGCGAGAAGGCGAAGATCGAGGCCGCGCTGAAGGAGGCGGAGGAGTCGCTCAAGGGCGACGACAAGGCCGAGATCGAGGCGCGCACCGAGGCACTGATGAAGGCCAGCCAGAAGCTCGGCGAGAAGATGTACGAGCAGGCACAGGCGCAGCAGGCGGCCGGTGCCGCTGCGGGCGCGTCGTCGGGCCAGGCGGGAGCGGAGCCGTCGAAGGCGGCGGCCGACGACAATGTCGTCGATGCCGAGTTCACGGAAGTCAAAGACAAGAAGTGACGACAGGCGGGCGGCCGGTGGCCGCCCCTCGTCTTCGCCGCGTTCGAGGCGGCGGGCGGTGCCCGCAGCTCGACGCGGCGTTTGCGTTGTGAGCCGACGATGGGGTATTGATGGCGAAGCGCGACTACTACGAGGTCCTCGGGGTGGCGAAGAACGCCTCCGACGAGGACATCAAGAAGGCCTACCGCAAGCTGGCCATGAAGCATCACCCGGATCGCAACCAGGGTGACGCGGCCAAGAAGGCCGAGGAAAGCTTCAAGGAGGCCAAGGAGGCCTACGAGATGCTGTCCGACCCGGGCAAGCGCGCGGCCTACGACCAGTACGGCCACGCCGGGGTCGACCCGAACGCCGGCGGCTTCCGCGGCGGGCCCGAGGGCTTCGGCGGCTTCGCCGAGGCGTTCGGCGACATCTTCGGCGACATCTTCGGTGGCGGCGCAGGGGCGCGCCGTGGCGGTGGCCAGCAGGTCTACCGCGGCAGCGACCTGTCGTACGCGATGGAGATCAGCCTCGAGGAGGCGGCTCACGGCAAGGAAACGCAGATCCGCATCCCCTCGTGGGAGACCTGCGAGACCTGCAAGGGCTCGGGCGCCAAGCCCGGCACCAGCGCCAAGACCTGCCCGACCTGCAGCGGCGCCGGCACGGTGCACCTGCGCCAGGGCTTCTTCAGCATCCAGCAGACCTGCCCGCACTGCCACGGCGGCGGCAAGATCATCCCCGACCCCTGCGGCACCTGCAGCGGCCAGGGCAAGGTCAAGAAGACCAAGACGCTCGAGGTGAAGATCCCCGCCGGCATCAACGAAGGCATGCGAATCCGCTCGGCCGGCAACGGTGAGCCGGGCATGAACGGCGGACCGAGCGGCGACCTCTACATCGAGATCCGCATCAAGCAGCACGAGATTTTTGAGCGCGACGGCGACGACCTGCACTGCACGGTGCCGGTCGGCCTGACCACCGCGGCGCTCGGCGGCACGATCTCGGTGCCCACCCTGGGCGGCCAAGCCGAGATCGACCTGCCCGAGGGCACGCAGCACGGCAAGACCTTCCGCCTGCGCGGCAAGGGCATCAAGGGCGTGCGCTCGAGCTATCCGGGCGACCTGTACTGCCATGTCAGCGTCGAGACCCCGGTCAAGCTGACCGAGCACCAGCGCAAGCTGCTGCGCGAGCTCGACGAGTCGCTGAAGAAGGGCGGCGAGCGCCACTCGCCCGGTTCGGCGTCGTGGACCGACCGGGTGAAGGACCTGTTCAAATAATGCTCGCGCCTTGACGCCGCTGCCCGCTCGCTCGGCGCGCGCCCTCGCCGTCGCCTGCGCGGCCTGGATCGCGCTGTTTCCCAATGCGCCGCTGTGGCATGCGCTGGCCGCGCTGCCCGAGGTGCAGGGCCTGCACGGCGCCGTCTTCGTGCTCGCCTTCGCAGGCTCGGTCGCCGCCGCGCTGACCGCCCTGCTCGCGCTGTTCGCCTGGCCGCGGGTCGTCAAGCCGGCGGCCAGCGTCGTGCTGCTGTCGGCGGCGAGCGGCGCCTATTTCATGTGGAGCTACGGCGTCGTCATCGATCCGACGATGATGAACAACGTCGCGCAGACCGACTGGCGCGAGGTGCGCGACCTGCTCAACTGGCGGCTGGCGCTGGCCGCGCTGCTGCTCGCCGGGCCGCCGCTGTGGTGGCTGTGGCGCACGCCGCTCGCGCGCCAGCCGCTGTGGTCGCATGCCTGGCGCAACGTCGCCACCGCGCTGGCGGGGGTCGCGATCATGGTGACGCTCGTCGTCGCCGTGTTCGCCGACCTGTCGGCGACGATGCGCAACCACGGCAGCCTGCGCTACCTGATCAACCCGCTGAATTCGTTCTACGCGATCGGCTTCCTCGCCCACGAGCGTGCCGAGCAGCCGCGCGGGCCACTGCTGCCGGTCGCCCCCGACGCGGCGCTCGCCGCACGGCCGGCGGGCACGCGACCGCCGCTGCTGCTGTTCGCGGTCGGCGAGACGGCGCGCGCGGACCACTTCTCGCTCGACGGCTACGCACGGCCCACCAACCCCGAGCTGGCGCGCCGCGATGTCGCCAGCTTCATCCATGTCACCTCGTGCGGGACCAACACCGCCGACTCGCTGCCGTGCATGTTCTCGCCGCTGGGCCGCGACGAGTTCGTCGAGGCCGGCCGCGGCCGGCGCGAGGAGAACCTGCTCGACCTCGCCCAACGCCTGGGGCTGGCCGTGCTGTGGCTGGACAACCAGTCGGGCTGCAAGGGCCTGTGCGAGCGCGTGCCATTCGCGCAGGCGCGCGATCCCGCACCCGGCATGCCGCCGCTGCCGGCCGCCCTGTGCAAGGCCGGCGAGTGCTACGACGAGGCGCTGCTCGCCGGCCTGGACGCCCGGCTGGCCGCGCTACCCGCCGAGCGCAGAGCCCGCGGGGTGCTGCTGGTGCTGCACCAGATCGGCAGCCACGGACCGGCATACTGGAAACGTTCGCCGCCGCATCGCAAGCCGTTTCTGCCCGAGTGCCGCACCAACGCGCTGCACCAATGCGAGCGGCAGGCGATCGTGAACGCCTACGACAACTCGATCGCCTACACCGACCACGTGCTGGCGCTGTCGATCGACTGGCTCGGCCGGCAGTCGGCGCACTACGCGACCGGCCTGCTCTACGTGTCCGACCACGGGGAGTCGCTGGGCGAGAACAACCTGTACCTGCACGGACTGCCGTGGAACTTCGCGCCCGACGAGCAGAAGCAGGTGCCGCTCGTCGTCTGGCTCGACGCGGCGGCGCAGGCCGCGGGCGGCGGGTCGCTGGACTGCCTGAAGTCGCGCCACGCCGAACCGCTGTCGCACGACCACCTGTTCCACAGCGTGCTCGGCTACTTCGGCATCGGCACGGCGATCTACCGCAAGGACCTGGACCTGTTCGCGCCCTGCCGCCCGACGCACTGACACTCGGGCATGATGGCGGCCCGCCTCGCGCCCGGTCACGCATGTCTGCCGAGTCCGACTCGCTGAAGTCCATCTTCTTCGCGCTGGGCGCGAACTTCGCCATCGCGCTGGCCAAGACCGCCGGCGCCGTGTTCACCGGCTCGTCGTCGATGCTCGCCGAGGCGATCCATTCCTACGCCGACTGCGCCAACCAGGGCCTGCTGATCTGGGGGCTGAAGGAAGGCCGCCGGCCGCCGACGCCAGAGCATCCGCTGGGTCACGGCAAGGCCGTCTATTTCTGGTCGTTCATCGTCGCGCTGATGCTGTTCTCGATGGGCGGGCTGTTCTCGATCTACGAGGGCTGGCACAAGCTCTCCGCCAGCGAACCGATGCAGTACGCCGGTGTGGCGATGGGCATCCTCGCCTTCGGCATCGCCGCCGAGAGCCTGTCGCTGTGGGGCTGCCTGCGCGAGATCGACAAGGAGCGCGGCGACGAGTCGCTGTGGCGATGGTTCCGCAGTTCGCGGCAGAGCGAGCTGATCGTCGTGCTCGGCGAGGACCTGGCCGCGCTCGGCGGCCTGGCACTCGCCTTCGTCTTCATCGGGTTGGCCGTGCTCACCGGCGACCCGCGCTGGGACGCGCTGGGCTCGATGGCCATCGGCACGCTGCTGGTCATCGTCGCCGTGCTGGTCGGCACCGAGGTCAAGGCGCTGCTGGTCGGGCAGAGCGCCGATCCGCGACTGCTCGAGGCGATGCGCGCGCACCTGCGCGCACAGCCCGAGGTGGTCGAGGTCTACAACCTGCTGACCCAGCAGCTCGGCCGCGAGGTAATGGTCGCGATCAAGGCGCGCATGACCCCGCAGCCCAGCGACACCGCGCTGATCGAGGCGATCAACCGCATCGAGCGCGGCCTGCGCCTCGCATTCCCGTCGGTGCGCTGGGTGTTCTTCGAGCCCGACCTGGCGGACTGACTCTAGAACAGCCGGCCCTGAGCGCCGGCCGGCCGGCGGAAGCGCGTCAGGTCGAGCTCGACCCGCTCGCGGCCGAAGCCGTGGCGCGCGCAGGCCTTGGCGAAGCGCTGCGACAGCAGCTCGGCCCACACGCCCTGCCCGCGCATGCGGCTGCCGAATCGCGCGTCGTAGTCGCGCCCGCCGCGCATGTCGTGCACGCGCGCCATGACGCGCGCGGCGCGCTCGGGGAAATGCTCGCCGAGCCAGCGGCGGAACAGCGGCGCCACCTCCCAGGGCAGCCGCAGCACGACCATGAACGCGCGGCGCGCGCCGGCGCCGGCGGCCGCCTCGAGCAGGCGCTCGAGCTCGGGCTCATTGATGAACGGGATCATCGGCGAGACGCTGACGCCGACCGGCACGCCTGCACGCGCGAGCGCCTCGATCGTCTGCAGCCGCCGGTGCGGGGCGGCGGCGCGCGGCTCGAGCACGCGCGCCAGCGCCGCGTCGAGCGTGGTCAGCGACACGTAGGCCGCGGCCAGCCGGTCGGCGGCCATCGGCGCGATCAGGTCGAGGTCGCGCAGCACGCCGGCCGACTTGGTGACCAGCGAGAAGGGATGGGCGCATTCGGCGAGCACCTCGATCACCGAGCGGGTGATTCGAAGCCGCCGTTCGGCCGGCTGGTAGGCGTCGGTAGCCGACCCCAGGTTGAGCAGCCGCGGGCGATAGCGCAGGCTTGCGAACGCCTCGCGCAGGCGCTGTGCGGCGTTGACCTTGGCGAAGATCCTCGTCTCGAAGTCGAGCCCGGGCGAGAGGTTGAGATAGGAGTGCGTGGGCCGCGCAAAGCAGTAGATGCAGCCGTGCTCGCATCCCCGGTAGGGGTTGATCGACAGGTCGAAGTCGATGTCGGGGGAGTCGTTGGCGGCGAGGATCGACCCCACCTGCTGCTCGACCACCTCGCTGCCCGGCGCGAGCGGCCGTTCCTCGACCGACTGCACGAGGCTGCCCCAGCCATCGTCGAACGCCTCGCGCTCGTCCTTCGCGAAGCGGTGCGCGATCGCCCAGGCGGTGCCGCGGCCCTTCAGCGGCGGTGCGACGACGGCTTCGCTCGACATACTGTCAATTTACACAGTATGTTGATGAAGATCAAGGAAATATCAGTATTCGCCGTTGCTGCCGGGCGCCAGGTTGTCGAACTTGGTGAGCGGCTTGAGGAAGGTCAGCCTGATCGTGCCGACCGGGCCGTTGCGCTGCTTGCCGATGATGATCTCGGCCACGCCCGGCTCCTTCGACTCCTTGTTGTAGTACTCGTCGCGGTAGATGAACATGATGACGTCCGCATCCTGCTCGATCGCGCCGGATTCGCGCAGGTCGCTCATCATCGGCCGCTTGTCGTTGCGCGACTCGACGCTGCGGTTGAGCTGCGACAGCGCCATCACCGGGCACTTCAGCTCCTTGGCCAGCGACTTCAGCCCGCGCGAGATCTCGCCCAGCACGGTGGCACGGTTCTCGTCGCTGCTCGAGGTCGAGCCGCTCATCAACTGCAGGTAGTCGACCACGATCAGCCCGAGCCGGCCGCACTGGCGCGCCTGCCGGCGCGCGCGCGCGCGCAGCTCGGCGGGCGTGAGTGCCGGGCTCTCGTCGATGAACACGGGCGCCTTGCCGAGCTTGTCGACGGCCTCCGACAGCCGCCCCCACTCGTCGTCGCGCAGCGCGCCGGTGCGCAGGTGCTGCTGGTCGATGCGGCCGAGCGAGCCGACCATGCGCAGCGCCAGCTGCGAGGCACCCATCTCCATCGAGAACACCACCACCGGCAGGCCTTCCTGCACCGCCACGTGCTCGGCCATGTTGAGCGCGAAGGCCGTCTTGCCCATCGACGGCCGCGCCGCCAGCACGATCAGTTCGCCGGGCTGCAGGCCCGCCGTCATGCGGTCGAGGTCGTAGAAGCCGGTGCGCACGCCGGTCACTTCCTCGGCGCCGTTCTCGGCCAGCTCGTTGACGCGGTCGATCAGCTGCACGACGAGCTGGTCCATCGGCAGGAAGCCCTGGCGCGAGCGCGACCCCTCCTCGCCGATGCGGAAGATGCGGCCCTCGGCCTCGTCGAGGATCTGCGGCACCGGCCGGCCCTGCGGGTTGAAGGCGTCGGTGGCGATCTCGTCGCTGGCGGCGACGAGTTTTCGCAGGATCGCGCGCTCGCGCACGATCTCGGCATAGCGGCGCAGGTTGGCCGCGCTCGGCACGCTCTGCGCCAGCGAATTGAGGTAGGCCAGGCCGCCGCAGTCCTCGGCCTTGCCCAGGCTTTGCAGCTGCTCGAAGACCGTGATCACGTCGGCCGGCTTGCTGGCGTCGACCAGCGCTCCGATCGCCGCGTAGATCAGCCGGTGCTCGTGGCGGTAGAAGTCGCTGTCCGAGAGCAGGTCGGCGGCGCGGTCCCAGGCGAGGTTGTCGAGCAGCAGGCCGCCGAGCACGCTCTGCTCGGCCTCGATCGAATGCGGCGGAACGCGCAGCCGCGCGACCTCGTCGTCGCCGCGACGTGCGGCAGGGTCGAACCCGGAAGCGGAGAAGACGGCGGCCATCGGTCGATCATAAGAGCGCCGACGTGACCCGGCTGTGCGCAAGCCTGTGGACTTTCCGTGGGCGCCCGGTGAAAAGAGAAGGGGCCGGCAACGCCGGCCCCGCTGTCGTGTTCCGCGAAGCCGCCCGCCGGCCCCGCCCGCGAGTCCGGCGCCGCTACTCGGCCTCGCCGGCCACCAGCACCGTGACCTCAACCACGACGTCGTGGTGCACGGCGACCGACACCTTGTGCTCGCCGACGTTCTTGATCGGGCCGGCGGGCATGCGCACCTGCGACTTCTGCACCGGCGTGCCCTCGGCCGTCAGCGCCTGGGCGATGTCGGCATTGGTCACCGAGCCGAACAGCCGGCCGTCGACGCCCGCCTTCTGCGTGACGCGCACGGTCTTGCCGGCCAGCTTCTCCGACAGCGACTGCGCGGCCAGCAGCTTGGCCGCGGCGGCGGCCTCGAGTTCGGCGCGCTTGGCCTCGAATTCCTTCAGTGCCGCCTCGGTGGCGCGCCGCGCCTGGCGCGACGGGATCAGGAAGTTGCGCGCGTAGCCATCCTTGACCTTGACGACGTCTCCCAGGTTGCCGAGGTTGGCCACCTTCTCGAGCAGGATCACTTGCATGGCGTCGTCCCTCAGACCTTGTGCTGGTCGCTGTACGGCAGCAGCGCGAGGAAGCGCGCGCGCTTGATCGCCGTCGTCAGCTGGCGTTGGAAGAACGCCCGCGTGCCGGTCAGGCGCGCGGGGGTGATCTTGCCGTTCTCGCCGACGAAGTCGCGCAGGGTGTCGATGTCCTTGTAGTCGATCTCCTCGACGCCGGCGACGGTGAAGCGGCAGAAGCGCTTGCGGCGGAACAGCAGCGACTGCTGGTTGCGTTTCGGTTTGCGGTCCTTCGAGAACCGGCCTTTGCCACGGGGTGGGGGCATGTCGATCTACCTCTGTTGATTCGATCCGGATGGGGCTGCGACGACCGTCGTGACGTGGAAGACGATGCCGCGGCCGTTGCGTTGTGCACTCAGGAAACCTGCCGCCTCGAAGCGACTGCCGATCGACTGCGCCGCCAGCGCCGCCACGACCCCGCCTAGGGCGACCGCGCGAATCTGCAGCGAGATCCTGCGCGGCTGGCCGGCTTCGACGGTCTGCGATTCGTGGCCGAGCACGAGATCGATCGCTTCGATGCCGGCGGGGGTGTAGCGGACGGCGCCTCGCTCGAGCAGCTGCACGCCCAGAACCAACCGGTTCGCGGGCGGCGGCGGCGAGCTCAGGCAGTGGCCTCCTGCGGTGCGGGCGATTCGCGATGCGCCTTGCGCGCTTCCTCGCGGTCGACCACCTTCATCATCACCGACGGCGCGGTCTCGGCCTTGCTCCTGGCGACGGTGAGGTGGCGCAGCACCGCGTCGTTGAAGCGAAAGCCCGTCTCCAGCTCGCCGAGCACGTCCTTGCCGCACTCGATGTTCAGGCACAGGTAGTGAGCCTTGGCCAGCTTCTGGATCATGTAGGCCATCTGGCGACGGCCCCAGTCCTCGACGCGGTGGACCTTGCCACCGCCGGCGGCGACGATGCCCTTGTAGCGTTCCAGCATGGCCGGAACCTGCTCGCTTTGATCCGGGTGGATCAGCAAGACGATCTCGTAGTGACGCATGAATTCTCCTCGAGGTTTCCGTGATCGGAAGCCACCCCGAGCGTCGATCGGGTGTGGCAAGGGAAAGCCGGCGATTATAGCCGGGCGTCGCCCTCTCCGCCCGCTGCGGGAAAGCGCAGCCGCTCGACCAGCGCGAGCGACTCGCCGTCGGGCGGCGGCGTCAGCAGGCTGACGACGACGATCGTGGCGAGCCCGAGGGCGATGCCGAAGACCCCGGCGGCCACCGGCTGTACGCCCAGCCACAGCTCGACCGGTGCCGTCACGCCGAACACGCCGCGCAGCCAGGGCTGGGTGAGGACCATGTAGTAGGCGGTGACGCCGAGCCCGGTGAGCATGCCCGCCGAGGCGCCCCAGCCGTTGGCGCGCTTCCAGAACACGCCCAGCACCAGCGCCGGGAAGAAGGCGGCCGCCGCCAGCGAGAACGCGGCCGACACGAGGAAAAGGATGTCGGCCGGCTTCTGCGCCGCGACCGCCGCGGCGGCCAGCGCCACGATCAGCAGCAACGCCTTGGAGATCGTCACGCGGCTGGCGGTCGAGGCGTTGGGGTCGACGATCTTGTAATACAGGTCGTGCGACAGCGCGGTGGAGATGGTCAGCAGCAAGCCGTCGGCGGTCGACAGCGCCGCTGCCAGACCGCCGGCGGCGACCATGCCCGACACGACGTAGGGCAGTCCGGCGATCTCCGGCGTCGCCAGCACGAGGATGTCCGGGTTGATGCGCAGTTCGCCGAGCTGCAGGACGCCGTCGCGGTTCACGTCGGTGACCGACAGCAGGGCGCCGCCGTCGACGCGCGCCCATTGGGTGATCCAGCTCGGCAGGTGGTCGAACGGCGTGCCGACGAGCGAGCTGAAGACCTCGAACTTGACCAGCACGGCGAGCGCCGGCGCCGTCAGGTACAGCAGCAGGATGAAGAACAGCGACCACGTCACCGACTCGCGCGCCTGGCGCACCGAGGGCGTCGTGTAGTAGCGCATCAGCACGTGCGGCAGGGACGCCGTGCCGACCATCAGCACCAGCACCAGCGCCAGGAAGTTGGCGCGCGAGTCGTCGAACTCGGCGCGTTCGGCGGCGCTGCCGTGCGGGTCGCCGGCGAACGGCTCGGCATGGCGCGGCATGCCGCCGAGCGGGCGCGCGCGAGCCTCGTCGTCGGCCAGCGCGGCGGCCCAGGTGCTGCGCGCGCTGGCCTCGTCGCGCGGCACCGCGGCGAGCCGCTTCTCGGCGGTCTGGATCTGCCGCAGCGGTACGTTGCCGCGCTTGAGCGCCGCCACCTGGGTCTGCGCGGCGGCCCGCTCGGCGGCCAGCGCATGCGGCACGTCCGCCAGCTTTTGCCTCAGCTCGCCGGCGCGTGCCTGGAAGATCGCGATCACCTCGCGCTCCTTCGGGTCGGCGATCAGCGCCTCCTCGCGCTCGCCGACCTTCTGCAGCTGCTGGCCGAGCACCGCCTGCGGCAGCGGCATGCCGGTCTGCTTGGCCGACAGCCACATCACCGGCACCACGTAGGCGATGACCAGGATGATGTACTGGGCGACCTGCGTCCAGGTCACGGCACGCATGCCGCCGAGGAACGAGCAGACGAGGATGCCGCCGATGCCCAGGAAGATGCCGACGACGAAGTCGACGCCCGTGAGCCGCGTGGTGATCAGACCCATGCCGTAGATCTGCGCCACGACGTAGGTGAACGAGCACAGGATCGCCGCCCCGATCGCGATCAGCCGCGGCAGGGTGCCGCCGTAGCGGTCGCCGAGGAAGTCCGGCACGGTGAACTTGCCGAAGCGCCGCAGGTACGGCGCGAGCAGGAGTGCGACCAGGCAGAAGCCGCCGGTCCAACCGAGGATGTAGGCGAGCCCGCCGTAGCCGCCGAAATAGAGCGTGCCCGCCAGTCCGAGGAAGGACGCGGCCGACATCCAGTCGGCGCCGGTGGCCATGCCGTTGTACAGCGCCGGCACGCGCCGGCCGGCGACGTAGTACTCGTCCGGGTCGGTGGTGCGGCTGACGATGCCGATGCCGGCATACATGCCGACGGTCGCGACCAGAAAGGTGAACCCGATCCAGCTTTTTGGCAGCCCCAGCCGCTCGAGCAGGGCGAGCACGGCGACGAAGGCGACGAAGCCGAGCGCGAAGCGCCCGTAAATGCGGTTCAGCCGCCGCTTGAACGACGCCGGCGACTCGGCGGCGCGCGCCGCCGGCCCCGGTCGGTGCGCCGTCTCAGTCGTCGGCACCGCCGAACTCGCGGTCGAGCCGGTTCATGGCCCGCGCGTACAGCGCGATCAGCAGCAGGAAGACGAGCGGAGCCCCCTGCGCCGCGACCCAGACCGAGAACGGGAAGCCGAGCCAGTCGAACCGCAGGTCGCGCGCGAAGAAGGCGACGCCGAAGCTGACGGCGAACCACGCCGCCAGCAGCGCCACCGTCCAGCGCAGCGTGCCGCGCCAGTGGCGGCGCTGCGGCTCGCCGGTCATGCCTTGCGTTCGGCCAGGCGCCGCCAGGTTTCGACCACCGAGTCGGGGTTCAGCGAGATCGAGACGATGCCCTCGTCGGCGAGCCAGTCGGCGAAGTCCGGATGGTCGCTCGGCCCCTGGCCGCAGATGCCGATGTACTTGCCGTGCGCGCGGCAGGCGGCGATGGCGCGCGAGATCAGCGCCTTCACCGCCGGGTCGCGCTCGTCGAAGTCGCGCGCCAGCAGCTCGAGCCCCGAGTCGCGGTCGAGACCGAGCGTGAGCTGGGTCAGGTCGTTGGAGCCGATCGACATGCCGTCGAAATGCTCGAGAAACTGGTCGGCGAGCAGCGCGTTGGACGGCACCTCGCACATCATGATGAGGCGCAGATCGTGCGCCCCGCGCACCAGGCCCTGCTCGGCGAGGAGCTCGACGACGCGCGCGGCCTGGGCGACCGTGCGCACGAACGGCACCATCAGCTCGACGTTGACGAGCCCCATGTCCTCGCGCACCCGCCGCATCGCCTCGCATTCCATCGCGAAGGCCTCGCGGAAGTCCTCGCTGATGTAGCGCGACGCGCCGCGGAAGCCCAGCATCGGGTTCTCCTCGTCGGGCTCGTAGCGGCTGCCGCCGATCAGCTTGCGGTACTCGTTGGACTTGAAGTCCGACAGCCGCACGATCACCGGCTTGGGCCAGAACGCCGCGGCGATCGTCGCCACGCCCTCGGCCAGCTTGTCTACGTAGAAGGCACGCGGCGACGCGTGGCCGCGCGCCACGCTCTCGACGGCCAGCTTGAGGTCGGCGTCGACGTTCGGATAGTCGAGGATCGCCTTCGGGTGCACGCCGATGTTGTTGTTGATGATGAACTCGAGCCGCGCCAGGCCGACGCCCGAGTTGGGCATCTGCGCGAAGTCGAACGCCATCTGCGGGTTGCCGACGTTCATCATGATCTTCACCGGGCAGTAAGGCAGCGCCTCGCGCGAGACCTCCTGCACCTCGGTCTCGAGCAGGCCGTCGTAGACGTGGCCGGTGTCGCCCTCCGAGCAGGCGACGGTGACCAGCGCGCCGTCCTTCAGCACCTCGGTCGCGTTGCCGCAGCCGACCACCGCCGGCACGCCGAGCTCGCGCGAGATGATCGCCGCGTGGCAGGTGCGCCCGCCGCGGTTGGTGACGATCGCCGCCGCGCGCTTCATCACCGGCTCCCAGTTCGGGTCGGTCATGTCGGCGACCAGCACGTCGCCGGGCTGCACGCGCTCCATCTCGGCCACCGAGCGCACGATGCGCACCGGCCCGGTGCCGATCTTCTGGCCGATGGCGCGGCCTTCGGTCAGCACCGTGCCGCGACCCTTGAGCCGGTAGCGGTGCTGGGTGTGGTCCTGGCTCTTCACCGTCTCGGGGCGCGCCTGCAGGATGTACAGCTTGCCGTCGGCGCCGTCCTTGCCCCACTCGATGTCCATCGGCCGACCGTAGTGCTGCTCGATCGTCACCGCATAGCGCGCCAGCTCGACCACGTCGGCATCGCTCAGCGAATAGCGGTTGCGCAGCTCGGCGGGCGTCTCGAGCGTGCGCACCAGCCGCCGCCGGCCCGACGCGTCGACCCCCTGCCCTTCCGCCGGCACGAACTCCATGCGCAGCAGCTTGCTGCCGAGGCTGCGGCGGATGATGGGGAACTTGCCGGCCGCCAGCGCCGGCTTGTGGACGTAGAACTCGTCGGGGTTGACGGCGCCCTGAACCACCGTCTCGCCCAGTCCGTAGCTGGCAGTGACGAAGACGACGTCGGGAAAGCCCGATTCGGTGTCGATCGTGAACATCACGCCGGAGCTGCCGAGGTCCGAACGCACCATGCGCTGCACGCCGGCCGACAGCGCGACGTGCGAGTGGGCGAAGCCCTTGTGCACGCGGTAGCTGATGGCGCGGTCGTTGTACAGGGAGGCGAACACCTCGCGCGTGCGCTCGAGCACGGCGTCGATGCCGACCACGTTGAGGAAGGTCTCCTGCTGGCCGGCGAAGCTGGCATCGGGCAGGTCCTCGGCGGTGGCCGACGAGCGCACCGCGAACGACGCGCCCGCGTCGGCCGCGGCGAGCCGCGCGAACTCGCGGCGGATCGCCTCCTCGAGCGCGGCGGGGAACGGCTGAGTCGCGATCCAGCCGCGGATCTCGGCGCCGGCGGCGGCCAGCGCGCGCACGTCGTCGATATCGAGCCGGGCCAGCCGCGACTCGATGCGCCCGGCCAGCCCGCCCTCGCGCAGGAACTCGCGGAACGCGTGCGCGGTGGTCGCGAACCCGCCGGGCACGCGCACGCCCGACTGGCTCAACTGGCTGATCATCTCGCCGAGCGAGGCGTTCTTGCCGCCGACCGACTCGACGTCGGTCATCCTCAGCTGTTCGAACGGGACGACCAGGGCGGTCGCCGATGCACCTGATGACATGGGAAAGCTCCGAGAGGTAGGAAGACCGGTGCTTCCGTCACCAGGGCGGACCGCTGGACCGGGGCGCTGTCGTTCGAATTGTTCGGGTCCCGGGCGGCGGCGTTCATGCGCGGTGCGGCGTGAAGCGTATGCAGCCGATTCTACGCAGGGCGCGCCTATCATCGACGGCCACACCCGCCCCGCGTCCCGCACCATGCCCAACCGCACCGTCTTCTTCGTTTCCGACGGCACCGGCATCACCGCCGAGACCTTCGGCAACTCGATCCTGGCGCAGTTCGCGGTCAAGCCGCGCCACGTGCGCAAGCCGTTCATCGACACCGCCGACAAGGCGCACCAGGTGGTGCGCGAGATCAACGAGACCGCCGAACGCGAGGGCCGCCGGCCGATCATCTTCACCACGCTGGTCAACGCGGACGTGCTCGACATCGTCACCGGCCTGTCCAAGGGGCTGGTGCTCGACATGATCCGCACCTTCGTCGAGCCGCTCGAGCGGGAGTACGGCATGAAGTCGAGCCACCGCGTCGGCCGCTTCCCCGACGTCTCCAAGAGCGCCGAGTACGGCGAGCGCATCGAGGCGATCAACTTCTCGCTGGCCCACGACGACGGCCAGTCGGCGCGCAATCTGCAGCATGCCGAGGTGATCCTGGTCGGCGTCAGCCGCAGCGGCAAGACGCCGACTTCGCTCTACCTGGCGATGCAGCACGGCATCAAGGCGGCCAACTATCCGCTGATCCCCGAGGACTTCGAGCGCGCCGAGCTGCCCTCGGCGCTGCTGCCGCACAAGTCCAAGTGCTTCGGCCTGACGATCGACCCCGACCGCCTCAGCATCATCCGCAACGAGCGTCGGCCCCACAGCAAGTACGCCTCGCTGGCCAACTGCCGCTACGAGGTGAAGCAGGCCGAGGCGATGATGCGGCGCCACGACATCGCCTGGCTGTCGTCGACACACAAGTCGATCGAGGAGATCGCGACGACGATCCTGCGCGACATCCGGCCCGACCGGCTGGTCTACTGAACCGTCAGCGCGCGGCGCCGGGCCTCGTACAGGCAGATCGCCGCCGCGGCCGCCGCGTTGAGCGATTCCTCGCCGCCGGGCTGCGGGATGCGCACGACGAGCGCGCAGTGCTCCAGCAGCGCGGGGTCGACGCCCCGCCCTTCGTGGCCGAACACGAACGCGCAAGGGTCGGGCAAGGCGGCGTCGTGAAGCGCGCTGCCGCCATGCGAACCGGTGCCGACCAGCGGCACGGCCAGCCGCTCCAGCGCCTGCGGCGTGAGGCCCTCGACGAGGCGCAGCGCGAAGTGCGCTCCCATGCCCGCGCGCAGCACCTTCGGCGACCACAGTGCCGCCGTGCCCTTCAGCGCCAGCACCTGCACCACCCCGAACGCGGCCGCACTGCGCAGGATGCTGCCGACGTTGCCGGCGTCCTGCAGGCGGTCGAGCACGACGCTGTTCGCCCGCGGATCGATCTCCGGCGCCGCGCCCAGCGCGATCAGGAAGCCGATCCGCGCCGGCGACTCGAGGCCGCTGAAGCCGGCGAACAGCGCGTCGGGGACGACGACGATGCGCCCGGCCGCGCCGGCCAATTCGCGCAGCCGCACGTCGTGCCAAGCGGCCTCGCCGAGCACCGCCTGCGCGACCGGGCGGCCGCGCTCGACCGCAGCACGGCACAGGTGGTCGCCCTCGACCCAGACCTCGCCGGCCTTGCGGTAGCTCGCGCCGTCGCGCGCGAGCCGGCGCAGCCGCACCAGCAGCGCGTTGTCGCGCGCGCTGACGAGCACCGGCTCGCGCGCCATCGGCCGTGCGCCCTCATTCACGCGACAACGCCTCGCGCACCGGCGCGAAGCTGCGCCGGTGCACGGGCGAGGCGCCGTGCCGCCGCAGCGCGGCCAGGTGCTCGGGCGAGGCGTAACCCTTGTGCTGCGCGAATCCGTATTGCGGGTGCAGGGCGTCGAGCTGCAGGCACAGCGCGTCGCGGTGCACCTTGGCGACGATCGATGCGGCCGAGATCGCCTTCACGCGCGCGTCGCCGCCGACCACGCATTCGGCGCGCACCGCCAGCACCGGCAGCTGGTTGCCGTCGACCAGCACCTTGACCGGCGTCAGCCGCAGCGACTCGACGGCGCGCCGCATCGCCAGCAGTGTCGCCTGCAGGATGTTGAGCGCGTCGATCTCCTCGACCGAGGCCGACCCGATCGCCACGCACAGCGCCTTGCCGTGAATCTCGGCCGCCAGCGCCTCGCGCCGGGCGGCGCTCAGCGTCTTCGAGTCGGCCAGGCCGCGGATGCGCCGCGCCGGGTCGAGGATCACCGCCGCGGCCACCACGGGCCCGGCGAGCGGGCCGCGGCCGACCTCGTCGACGCCGGCAACCAGCCCCGGGGCGTCGAAGTCGAGCGTGCGCTGCTCAGGCAGCGAGGAGCGCGGCGATGGCATCGGTGGCGGTGCGCGCGGTGTCGCGGCGCAGCAGCAGGTGGAGGTCGCGAAAGCGCGCGCGTAGCCGCTCGACGCGCGGCGCGTCGTCGAGCCAGGCCAGCGTCTCGCGCGCCAGCGCCTCGGGCGTGGCGTCGGACTGGATCAGCTCGGGCACCGCGAAGTCCTCGAGCAGGATGTTGGGCAGGCCGACCCAGGGCTGGTAGCGCATGCGGCGCATGATCGCCCAGGTCAGCGGGTTCATGCGATAGGCGATCACCATCGGCCGCTTGAACAGCGCCGCCTCGAGCGTGGCCGTGCCGCTGGCGATCAGCGTCGCGTCGCAGGCCGCGAGTGCCTCGTGCGAGCGGCCGTCGAGCACGTTCAGCGCCAGCCCGGGCGCGGCGGCCAGCAGCGGATCGATCAGCACACGCAAGCCGGGCACGACCGGCAGCAAGAAGCGCAGCGCGGGCCGGGCGGCCTGCATGCGCGCGGCCGCGGCGACGAACGCCGGCGCGATGTGCTCGATCTCGGAGCGGCGGCTGCCCGGCAGCAGCGCGACCGCCGGCTCGTCGGCGCGCAGCCC
>JBLMVT010000182.1:0-2716 GCA_050256835.1 Betaproteobacteria bacterium
GCGCGCGTGGCTGGCGCTCGACGGCCAGCCGGCGCGCGCCCTCGCTGGTGAAGGCCTGCAGGCCGTCGGTAACGGCCCAGGTCGCGCCCCCGCCGGCCGCGAGCACCGCTGCCGACGCCAGCCAGGCCGCGATCGAACTCACGACGGCCGCGCGCTGCGCGCTCCCCTCAGGCCGGCGCGAGGTCGGCGTGCCGCAGGCGCGACAGCACCCGCAGCGCGACCCACAGCATCGCCGCGATGACCAGCACCGCCGCCGCCGAGCCGACCTGCGACGAGGGCAGCCACTCGGGCAGGTGCTGCGCGTAGCGGCGCGGCACGCCGTGATAGCCACCCCACAGGAAGCTGAGCGTGAACAGCGCCCCGCCGGCCGCGTACAGCCAGAACGCGGCACGGTCGATGCCGCCGGTGGAGCCGCGCAGGCGCACGACGTACAGCATGAAGCCGAAGATCATCGGCAGCACGCCGAGCAGCAGGTAGGTGTGGAAGTGCCCCGGCACCCACAGCGTGTTGTGCATCACGTCGTTCACCACGATGGTGCCGTCGATGACGGCCGGGATCACGCCGACGGCCCAGCCGCACACGCCGAGCATGAGAAAGCGCGAAGGCGCGTCCCAGCGCATGCCCGAGCGCGCGACGTTGCCGAGCGCACCCCACGCCGTAACCACCAGCACCGGCACGCCCGACAGGAACGACACGATCTGGCCGAGCGCGGCGGCCCAGGCCGGCATGGCGAAGTCCATCAGCAGGTGGTGAGGGTAGACCGCCGTGACGAGGAAGACCGCCGCCACCCAGGCGCCGATGAACGGCCGGTTGACCTTCCACGGCCGACCGCTGTAGCGCGGCAGCAGTTCGTAGACGGCGATCACGCTCATGTAGATCGCGGCGTTGATGAACACGTGGCCGAAGAAGTAGATGAGGTTCTTCATCAGCAGCGCGTCGAAGGCGATCGCCGGGTCGAACAGATTGACCAGCGTCATCACCAGCACTACCGCGCCGGCAAGGATGCCCAGCACGTTGACGATGATCACCAGCGTGGAGGCGATCACCGCCGGCGGCGGGGCTTCCTCCAGTGGCGCGCCGAACAGCTGCGGCAGGCCCAGCGAGCGCGCCAGCGAGCCCCAGCGGCGCAGCAGCGCCAGCGCACAGTCGGCGTAGAAGAGCAGGAAGCCGACGCCGATCGCGGTCAGCCCGAGCACATAGGCGGCCGCTGCCGGCGCCGACCACAACCCCATCGACTTGGCCGGCAGCGGGTAGAGGAAGGTCCACGCGGCGGCGAAGCGGCCGAGCACGATGGCCCCGAGGATCAGCAGTACGCCGAGCACGCTGAGCGCGAGCATGGCGTGGAACACGCCGGTCGACAGCGGCACGTGGCGGCGCAGGAAGTACCACATCACCAGCGCACCGCCGAGGCCGGCGGTGCCGACCATGCCCGCGCCGTGCAGCGTCATCAGCTCGTAGAACTGCGGCGCCGGCACGGCCAGCCAGGTGGCCTGCGTCATGCGCATGGTGGCGCCGACCAGCATCATCGCCGCGAACAGCGCGATGGCGGCGAATACGTAGAGCTGCAGGGCCAGGCGCGCGCTGCGCTCGTCGGTGGCAGCGGCGGCGCTCGGCGTGTCGATCGCGACTCGGACGGTTGTCATGGCGACCTCAGCGGTTGACGACCTTGATGACGGTGCGCATCCCGTGGTGCGCGACGCCGCAGTATTCGAGACACAGGACCTCGTACTCGCCCGGGCGGTCGAAGGTCACGCGCAGGCGGTTGACGAAGCCGGGCATCGCCTGTGTCTGCGCGACGAGGTGGGTCGTGTCGCGATAGATCGCGAAGCCGTGGTTGACGTCGCCTGCGGAGACACGGAACTCGACCGGCTGGCCGGCAGGCACGGTGTCGTCCGACAGCTCCCAGCGCCACTGGTGGCCGACCGCCTCGACCACCTTCACCGGCGGCGCGGTCGTCGAGCTCGCTGCGTAGGCGGCCAGCGGCCAGGGATCGAGCGTGGCGAAGGTGATTACGGCGCCGGCGGCGAGCAGGCCCCAGAACACCAGCGCGCGGCCGCGGTACGGGTGTTCGACGTCGCGGGCCTCGCCCGCGCCCAGGCAGACGCGGGCGAACACCGCGGCCACCAGTGCCATCAGGGCGAGGCTCGTGATCCAGGCCACGGTCTGCGTCATCGCTGCTCCTTCGCCGCGGACGGCTGCTCGGCCGCATCGCCTTCACCGCGGCTCGCGCCGCGCGCCAGACATCTATGGGCGATGAATGTTTTGCAAGTTACTCGGTGCCGGCCGGCCCGCTATCGGGGTTTGTGCGGAAGCGCGGACGCTCGTCCTAGGAGCCGGCGGCGCGGCGGCACAATGTCCGCGGGGGAGGAACGATGTCGCTGGCGATCATCCACAGCCGCGCGCTCGACGGGCTCGACGCGCCCGAGGTCACGGTCGAGGTGCACCTGGCCAACGGCCTGCCGAGCGTGACCCTCGTCGGCCTCGCCGACACCGAGGTCAAGGAGTCGCGCGCGAGCGCGTGCGCGCCGCGCTCGCCAGCAGCGGGCTCGAGTTCCCGCACAACAAGCGCATCACCGTCAACCTCGCGCCGGCCGACCTGCCCAAGGAATCGGGCCGCTTCGACCTGCCGATCGCGCTCGGCATCCTGGCGGCCAGTGGCCAGCTCGATGCCGCCGCGCTCGACGCCTTCGAGTTCGCCGGCGAGCTGTCGCTGGCC
>JBLMVT010000183.1:0-3140 GCA_050256835.1 Betaproteobacteria bacterium
CTGCGTGCGGGTGGCGCGGCGCGCGGCCAGCGCGGCGATCTCGCCGTCGAGCACGCGCCGCAGCTCGACCACGTGGACCACCGCCTCGACCGAACCGAGCACCGACGGGTCGAACGCCAGCGAGCGGTGCGCCGGTGGCGCGGCGACGTAGACGCCCGACCCCTGCCGCGACACGACCATCTCGCGCGACTTGAGCTGGTGCACCGCCTCGCGCACCACGGTGCGCGACACGCCATGCGTGTGCGCGAGCTGCTGCTCGGTCGGCAGGCGGTCGCCCGGGCGCAGTGCGCCCGAGCCGATGCGCTCGGCCAGCAGCAGCGCCAGCCGATCGGACAGGCGCGAGGGGGTCAGGCGCGGCGCGGCGGCCGCGATGTCCGGCATGATGGTCGGGTCATCATACGAATCGGCCCGGGGCCGGCCCTCCCGGTTTGCCCTGATGGCGGGGCGCGAGGCGGCGCCGATACTCGGCGCTGCATGGCCAGCGTCACCCTCCGCTCCGTGACCAAGCGCTTCGGCACGACCGAGGTGCTGCACGGCGTCGACATCGACATCGCCGACGGTTCGTTCACCGTGCTGGTCGGCCCCTCGGGCTGCGGCAAGTCGACGCTGCTGCGCATGATCGCCGGCCTCGAGGAGATCAGCGGCGGCGAGATCCGCATCGGCGAGCGGCGCGTCAACGAGCTGCCGCCGAAGGACCGCGACATCGCGATGGTGTTCCAGAACTACGCGCTGTACCCGCACATGACGGTGGCGCAGAACATGGGCTTCTCGCTCATGCTGGCGAAGCAGGACAAGGCGTCCATCGACGCCAAGGTCGAGCGCGCGGCGTCCATCCTCGACCTCGGCGGCCTGCTCGGCCGCTACCCGCGCCAGCTCTCGGGCGGCCAGCGCCAGCGCGTGGCGATGGGCCGCGCCATCGTGCGCAACCCGCAGGTGTTCCTGTTCGACGAGCCGCTGTCCAACCTCGACGCCATGCTGCGCCTGGCGATGCGCAGCGAGATCAAGGAACTGCACGAGCGCCTGAAGACGACCTCGCTCTACGTCACGCACGACCAGATCGAGGCCATGACCATGGGTGACCAGGTGGTCGTCATGAAGGACGGCCGCGTCGAGCAGGCCGGCAACCCGCTCGAGCTGTACGACGACCCGGCCAACCTGTTCGTCGCCGGCTTCATCGGCTGGCCGGCGATGAACTTCCTGCCCGGCACGCTGCGCCGCTCGAACGGCGCTGCGCACGTGCGGCTCGACGACGGCACCGAACTGGCCGCTCCGCCGCGCGCCGGCGGCACCGACGGACAGCCGGTGATCGTCGGCACGCGGCCCGAGCACCTGCAGCTCGTCGACGGCACCGGCATCCCGGCGCGCGTCGTCGTCGTCGAGCCAACCGGCGCCGAGACGCTGGTGCTGTGCCGGCACGCCGACGCGCCGCTGGCCGCGGTGTTCCGCGAGCGACACGACTTCGCGCCGGGCTGCACGATCCACCTGCAGCCCGACCTGCAGCGCGCGCATCTGTTCGATGCCGCGACCGGGCAGCGGCTCGCCGCTTGACCACCTTCCCCGCCATCTTCACGAGAGAGGAGACATCGAGATGACCGACTTCAATCGCCGCAGGTTCCTCGAAGGCTCGGCCGGCGTCGCCGCCGCCGCAACGCTCGGCACCGGCGCGCTGTGGACGCCGCGCGCGCAGGCACAGAGCCTCGCGTTCAAGCCCGAGGCCGGCGCCAAGCTTCGCGTGCTGCGATGGAGCCGCTTCGTGCAGGGCGACATCGACGCCTACATGGTCAACGTCAAGAAGTTCACCGAGAAGACCGGCGTCGAGGTGCGTGTCGACAACGAGGGCTGGGAGGACGTGCGGCCGAAGGCCGCGGTGGCGGCCAACACCGGCGCGGGGCCCGACATCATCCTGTCGACCAACGACGACGCCAACCTCTACCCCGAGAAGCTGCTCGACGTCACCGACCTGTGCGACTACCTCGGCAAGAAGTACGGCGGCTGGTACCCGGCCTGCGAGGCCTACCTGCGCCCCGACGGCCGGCACTGGATCGGCGTCGCGCTCGGCGCGGCCGGCTCGATGATGGTCTACCGCCAGAGCCAGCTGAAGGCCGCAGGCTTCGACGCCTTCCCGAAGGACACCGACGGCTTCCTGAAGATGTTCAAGGCGCTCAAGGACAAGGGCACGCCGGGCGGCATGGCGCTGGGCAATGCCAGCGGCGACGGCCTGTGGACCAACTGGCTGATGTGGGCCTTCGGCGGCAAGCTGGTCGACAAGGACAACAAGGTCGTGATCGACAGCCCCGAGACGATCAAGGCGCTCGAGTACAGCAAGGAGCTGTACGCCAATTTCATCCCGGGCACATTGTCGTGGCTCGACCCGAACAACAACAAGGCGTTCCTCGACGGGCAGGTCAGCGTCACCAACAACGGCATCTCGATCTACTACGCGGCGCGCACTTCGCCCGACCCGAAGCTCAAGGAGATGGCGCTCGACATCCAGCATGCCGCCTTCCCCGTGGGACCGGTGGGCGTGCCGACCGAGTCGCACATCTTCTTCAACCAGATGATCATGAAGTACACGAAGTACCCGAACGCCGCCAAGGAGTTCCTGCGCTTCATGATGGAGCAGGACGCCTACGAGCCCTGGCAGACCGCGGCCGGCGGCTACATCTCGCCGCCGCTTGCCGCCTACGCGAAGAGCCCGGTCTGGACCGCCGACCCGAAGAACACGCCGTACCGCGACGCCGTGAAGAACCTGCGTCCGGGCGGCTATGCCGGCAAGCTGGGTTACGCGTCGGCCGCCTGCAACGCCGACTTCATCGTCACCAACATGGTGGCCGAGGCCGCGAGCGGCTCGAAGACGCCGAAGGAAGCGGCGGAACGGGCGCAGAAGCGGGCGGAGCGGTACTACAAGGTCTAGCCTGGTTTTCCCGCGCAGGCGGGAATCCACGACCGAACTCATGGGTCCCCGCGTCCGCGGGGATGACACGCTTTCCAGATGTTCGCCCGCCTGCAGAACAACCGCAACGCGCTCGGCCTGCTGTTCATGCTGCCGGCCGGCGCGCTACTGCTGGTGTTCCTCACTTACCCGCTCGGGCTGGGCACCTGGCTGGGCTTCACCGATGCCAAGATCGGCCGCAGCGGGC
>JBLMVT010000184.1:0-5214 GCA_050256835.1 Betaproteobacteria bacterium
CCAGCCGCAACGCGGCGCTGCAGAACGCGATCGCCTCGGGCTCGGGCGTGCCGCTTGCGCTCGACGGCGACCTGGTGCGCGGCGACGACCCGGCCCGGCCCGGCGCCACCGAGGCCGCGGCGCGGGTGCTCGGCGAGCGGCTGGGGCTGTCGGCTTCGGCGATCCGCCGCGACCTCGAGCGCGGCGAGCGCGACGACCTCGATCGCAGCGAGCTGTGGGATCGGGCCTTCGCGCTGGCCGACCGGATCGAAGGCCGGCCGCTGCCGCGTGCGGTCGTGCCGCGCATCGAGCTGAAGAGCCCGAAGATCACGCGCCGGCTGACGACCGAGTGGTTCGCGCGCCGCGTCGACGAGCGCTACCGGCGCTGCCTGGCACGCGCGCCGGGGCGCGGCTGAGGCGTCCCTGGCCATGCGGCAACGACTCGAACCGCGGCTGGTCGACGCGAGCGGCGGCGAGCCCGGGCTCGTGGTCGACCTGCGCGACGAGCGCCGCGCCCTGCTGTTCGACCTCGGCGACCTCGCGCGGCTGCCGCCGCGCGTGCTGCTGCGCGTCAGCCATGGGTTCGTCACGCACACGCACATGGACCACTTCGCCGGCTTCGACCACCTGCTGGCGGTCGGCCTCGGACGCATGGAGCGGCTGGTGCTGTGGGGCGGGCCCGGATTCGTCGACCAGGTCGAGCACAAGCTGCGCGCCTACAGCTGGAACGTCGTGCATCGCTACGAGCTGCCGCTGCTGATCGAGGCCAACGAGGTCGCGCCCGAGGGCAGCGGGCGGCGCGCCCGCTTCGCCAGCAGCGAGCGCTTCGCGCGCAGCGCCGACGCGAGCTTCACGCTCGACGGCGACGTGCTGCACGACGAGCCGACGCTGCGCGTGCGCGGCCGCTTCGTCGACCACGAGATGCCGGTGCTCGCCTTCGCGGTCGAGGAGAAGGCGCGCGTGCGCATCGCCGCCGACCGCATCGCCGCCCGGGGGCTGGCCACTGGCGCGTGGCTGCGCGAGCTCAAGCACGCGGTGCTGTCCGGCGCGCCGCCCGACACGCTGATCGAGCTGCGCTGGCGCGACCGCGCCGGCGAGCACGCGGCGGTGCACAGCGTCCGCGACCTGCAGTCGCTGGTGCTCGACGTCGTGGCCGGGCGGCGCATCGGCTACGTCACCGACCTGCGCTGCACCCAGCCGAACATCGAGCAGCTCGCGGCGCTGCTCGACGGTGTCGACCTGCTCTACATCGAGAGCGTGTTCCTCGCGGTCGACGCCGACCACGCGCGGCGCAAGAACCACCTGACGGCCGCGCAGGCCGGCGCGATCGCGCGGCGCCTGCGCGCGAAGGCGCTGCGGCCTTTCCATTTCTCGCCGCGCTACGAGGGGCGCACGCACGAGCTCGTCGACGAGGCGCTGGCCGCCTGGCGCGGCGACTGAACGCGTCAGCCGATCTCGATCAGCCGGAACGCCGGCTGCCCCGGAAAGCGCCGCTCGAGCAGCGGCTTGGCGACGTTGTAGACCGCGATGCCGTTGACCGTGCGGCCCTCGGGCTGGCCGCGGTGGGCGTGGCCGTGCACGACGGCGTCGACCGGGTGGCGCACCAGCGGATCCTCGAGCCGGCTGGTGCCGAGGAAGGGGAAGATCTCGACCGGCTCGCCCTCGACCGTGGCCTGGATCGGCGCGTAGTGCAGCAGCGCGATGCGCCGCGGCGTGTGGCGCAGCTTGGCGAGCGCCGATTCGAGCTTGAGCGCTTCCCGGATCGCCTCGTTGACGAACACCTTGATCGCCGGCTCGCCCCACGAGCCGAGCGCGCCACGGCCGTAGCCGCCGCAGAAGCCCTTGGCGCCGGCGATGCCGACGCCCAGCACCTCGGTCGCCTCGCCGTCGAGCATGCGCACGCCGGCGTCGGCGAGGATGCGCCGCACCTCGTCGGGCCGGCCCGACTCGAAGTCGTGGTTGCCGAGCACGGCGACGATCGGCAGCGCGGCGACGGCCAGCTCGTCGGCCAGCACCTTCGCCTCCTCGGGCAGGCCGTAGTCGGTGAGGTCGCCGCACAGCAGCAGCGCGTCGGCGGCCTCCGCCGCGGCCGCGAACAGGCCGCGCAGCCGGCCGGCCATGTCCTTCGTGCAGTGGAGGTCGCCGACGGCAGCGAAGCGCAGGCGGCGCGCCGGGGCGGCCGGTGCAGCCGCGGCTCCGGCCCCTTCCGGCGCGCCGGCGTCGAGGGCGTCGGGGTACGCGCCTTGCTGAGGCTCAGCCATGTCGGCCGTCCCTGCCATGTCGTCGTGGGGCGACAGCGCCTCGGAGCTGGCGGTGTTCTACCGCCACACGCTGCAGGCGCTGAACGCGTCGCAGGTGCCTTTCCTGGTCGGCGGCTCGTTTGCGTTCACGCACTGCACCGGCATCGAACGCCAGACGAAGGACCTCGACCTGTTCCTGCGCCGCAGCGACTACGCGCGCGCCTGCGAGGCGCTCGAACGCGCCGGCTACGAGACCGAGCTGGTGCACCCGCACTGGCTCGGCAAGGCGCGCGTCGGCGACTTCTTCATCGACCTGATCTTCGGCTCGGGCAACGGCGTCGCGCTGGTCGACGACGGCTGGTTCCGCCATGCCATCGACGCCACGCTGCTCGGCATCGCGGTGCGGCTCGCGCCGGTCGAGGAGACGATCTGGTCGAAGGCCTTCGTGATGGAGCGCGAGCGCTACGACGGCGCCGACGTCGCCCACTTGCTGCACGCGCGCGCGGCCACGCTCGACTGGCCGCGGCTGCTGCGCCGCTTCGGCCGGAACTGGCGCGTACTGCTGGCGCACCTGGTGCTGTTCGGCTTCGCGTACCCGGGGCGGCGCGCGCAGGTGCCCGGCTGGGTCATCGAGCGGCTGTTCGGCCGCCTGCAGCGCGAGCAGGCGGCCGACCCCGCGGCGGCGGCGCACGTGTGCCGCGGCACGCTGCTGTCGCGCGAGCAGTATCTGGTCGACGTCGAGCGGCTGGGCTATGCCGACGCGCGCGTTACCCCGCTGGGCAACATGACCGCCGAGCACGCGGATCACTGGACGCGATCGATCCCCGGCCGCCACTGAGTCACGCCGCCGGCGGGAACAGCCGCGCGGCGGGTTCGCAGCTCTTCGGAAGGCACGCAGGGCCCTGGTCGGCGAGCACGATGCACATCGGTTGCATGTCGGTTCCTCCGTTGCCGCAGGGAGCGGCAAGCGCGGTGCCCGCGCGTCGCTGGCGTTGCTGGGTACAGGGCTTGCCCGCCCCGGACACCGCCATTCGACGAGCGAAGGAGCCTCGACCATGCGACCCACGCGACCGGACGTATTCGACCCGCGCTCGCGCCGCCTCGACCGGCTGGCGCGCGGGCTGGGGTGGTTCAGCATCGGCCTCGGGCTGGCCGAACTGGTGCTGCCGCGCACGCTGGCGCGCGCCACCGGCCTGGCCGGCAAGGAGCCACTGCTGCAGGCGTACGGCCTGCGCGAGATCGCCACCGGCGTGGCCATCCTCGCCACCGACGACCCCGCGCCCTGGCTGTGGGGCCGGGTCGCCGGCGACGCGCTCGACCTCGCCACGCTGGGCGCGGGGCTCGACGAGGACAACGAGCGCTTGCCGGGCACGATCGCGTCGATCGCCGCGGTGGCCGGTGTCGCGCTGGTCGACGCGCTGTGCGCGCGGGCGCTGTGGAACGCGACGCACGAGGCGGCGCGCCGCCAGGACGAAGGAGACCGCAGCGGACTGCCGCTGCCTGCGCGCGAGCGGCGCGGCGCTGCGCGCGAGGACTTCGAGGCGCCGGCCGTCCCGGGCACGCCCGCGCCGCTGCGCCCCGACCTGCACTGAAGGGAGCCGACCATGGCCGATCATGACGAGCGCGGCGGCGCGAAGGCGACTGCCGACCGGCAGCGCGCGATCCAGCGCGGGCAGGACCAGCGCGAGGCGCAGCCTCCCCGGGTGAAGCCGCAGGCGAAGGGCGAGGCGAAAGCCGCGCAGGCCGGTGTGCGCGAGCAGCCGGCGAAGATGCCCGCGCAGCACGTCGCCAAGCCCGGACGCGAGTCCGAGCTGGCGCTCGCGCCACGATTCCAGGCGCCCGACTACAAGGGCAGCGACAAGCTGTGCGGCTGCGCGGCGATCGTCACCGGCGGCGACTCGGGCATCGGCCGCGCGGTGGCGGTGCTGTTCGCGCGCGAGGGCGCCGATGTGGCGATCGTCTACCTCCAATCGCACGACGACGCGGCCGAGACGAAGCGCTGCATCGAGGCCGAAGGCACGCGGTGCTTGGCGATCGCCGGCGACGTGAAGGACGCCGCGTTCTGCCGCCGGGCGGTCGAGCAGACCGTGAAGGCCTTCGGCCGGCTCGACGTCCTGGTCAACAACGCGGCCTTCCAGGAACACGCGGCGTCGCTCGAGGACCTCGACGATGCGCGCTTCGAGGAGACGCTGCACACCAACTTGCTCGGCTACTTCCACATGGCCAAGGCGGCGCTGCCGCACCTCGAGCCGGGATCGGCGATCATCAACACCGGCTCGGTGACGGGCCTCGAGGGCAGCGCACACCTGCTCGACTACTCGGCCACCAAGGGCGCGATCCATGCCTTCACCAAGTCGCTGGCGAGCAACCTCCTCGACCGTGGCATCCGCGTCAACGCGGTCGCGCCCGGGCCGGTGTGGACGCCGCTGAACCCGGCCGACGCGCCGGCCGACAAGGTGGCGCAGTTCGGCCAGAAGACCGACATGAAGCGGCCGGCGCAGCCCGAGGAGCTGTCGCCGGCCTACGTGTTCCTGGCCGCGCCGGTGTGCTCGGGCTACATCACCGGCATCGTGCTGCCGGTGACGGGGAGCGTCGGGGCGTTCTGAGCCGGCGCGACTGGCTGGCCGCGGCCGCGGGCCTGCTGGCCGGCTGCACGCTGCCGCCGCGCGCCGCCGACTGGTCGTGGCGCCTGGCCGGCGACCGCGTCGCGCTGCTCGGCGAGGTGCACGACAACCCGGCACTGCATGCCGAGCGGCTGCGCGTGCTGAAGGGTGCGCTCGACGCCGGCTGGCGGCCGGCGGTCGCGATGGAGCAGTTCGACGTCGACCGCCAGGCCGAACTCGAGCGCGCGCGCGCCGAGCGGCCGGGCGACGTCGAGCACCTGATCGAGCGCGCCACCGGGGGGCGCCGCGGCTGGGACTGGGACCACTACCGCGCGCTGATCGCGCTGGTGCTGGCTCGCGACCTGCAGCTGGTCGCCGCCGACCTGCCCGAC